>JAOTUB010000069.1 GCA_029864095.1 Gammaproteobacteria bacterium
CTGACCTGATGCACCTCTATGAGATCATCTGCCATCATCGGCAGACTCATGACAATAAAAAGGTGATCAGGGAAAGGCTCAAATTTTGGCCGCTGCCCCGCGTTCGACACATCTTCCAGTGCCAATGAATGCAAACCGAAAGACGCGCCGAGCCCGCGCAACGCTGCTTCCGTGGGCTGACCCTCAACGTGTACCCAGGTGACGGTATCGCGTTGCAGGTAAGGCTCACAGTCTTCCGCCGTTATATCGTCTCGAATCGCTATCTCGTTGACATCGTAGTCAACAAGCCGAATTCGCAGCGGCGTTGCATCCGCTGGCCGCGCTCTTGTCAGCGTGCCAGGGGCCGTGCCGGCGGGATGATACCGTTTGCTAAACAGAGCCATGGCCAGAATCCTTCGCAATGGGCTGATACAAAAACGTGCCGTTGCCGGTCACGTCGCCCTGAACATACCTTTGGAACCTGACAACGATGCAGTAACTGCCCCAAATCCTCAAGATTTATGAACTAAGAGGCCCCTCGATGAGGGGCCTGGTTGCTTAGCGCAGGAAATACGATGTGTGTAATCTAATTTTCGAACTCGACCTCGCCAGCGTCGATTGAGGCACCAATGAGCGTGCCGGACGCTTCGACAAGCCGTCCAAGCGCCTGCGAGAAGAACGCCGCTGCGTCGAGATCCGATCCATCGACATCGACAAAATCGGTGGCGATACCGGTTGAAATATCAACGCCCAGAATTATGAATTCCGGATCATTCACGGCTTCAACGAAACCGCGCAGTGCCACATCGCCCTGAAAGTCCTCGCGTTCCAGCAACGTTGCGACCACGCCGCCGGCATTTTCATAGCCGCGGATCTCGACGTAATTGCCGACAACAATGTGCGACAGATTGAAGGGCTCGCGATCTTCAGCACTCTTGTCCTCGAGGCGGGTTGATGCGTTGACTCTGACAACGATGCCGAGCACCGTTAGTTGATTGGCGCCGACGGCCTCAACCAGTGATTCGATGCGCACGAAACCGGATGCCTTGATCTCGACATTCGCAGCGATCAGCACACCCGCGGCATTTATCTCGCCTTCAACTTCGACTTTGCGGTTCAGGGCGAGATCGGCACTCGTGCCGTTTTCGAACGCTGTCTGTACACTTGTGGTCACCTGGACACCTTCGACGTCGAAATCGCTTGCAGACGCAAAACGCGTGATAAAACCCTCGAGTTCGGCAAGATCACCGTCCTCGCCCAGATCATTTCCCTTGTATTCCACGCGTGTTGCAGCGAGCTGACCTGCTCCATTGAGACTATCGCCTTTTGCTTCGACTCTGTGCCCGTCTTCCGGTGCACCGCTCGGGAAATTCTCCAGCATCGCCGCGCTGAAATCGACGACCAATCCGTTGATCTCAAAAGTGGTGCCGACCACGTTGCTGACGTCGCCGGTGATCTCCAGCTCGCCGCCGGCAGGTTTGAGCTCGATGCGAGTTGCGCTGACGCTGCCATCGGCCAGAACAAAACCGCTGATCTCGATGATGTCAGTCAGGTTCAGACCGTCGAGTTCAGCGGGAACTATACTGTCATCAAACGAGGTATCCGCATCGACGCGCACGAGCTGCCCGAGAACCGTCAACGTTTCTGCCACCAAGTCAATGTCCGTTATCGGACCTTCGACTACATCGTCAAAAGTAACCGTGTCCGCGACCGGCGAGGTGCCGTCATCGTTGATCGTGCCCACGACAACAACTACGTCACCGACTGCAAGATCCGACTGACTGCCGCCTCTGCCGTCTATGCCGAAAAGCGCGTTGCCCGTGTCAAATGTCACGTCGTTGACAATGATGCTGCCAAATCCCGTTATGGTGCCTTTCGACACAACGCCGACTCGTACCGGGTTGCCACGAGCGTCGATTCCGGCGGTCTGTTCATTGCTCCCGCCGCAGGCTGCGATCGTCAACGCTGCGGTCAGTGCGAGAAGTTGCATTGGTTTCATTGTCATTCCTCTCTCTTGCGGCCTTCGATCCAGTAGGCACCCAAACCGAGCCGGACACCTTCTTCGTCATCACCGTCATCAATTTCGTGTTCGCTAAGCCAGGCATCCACGACTTCGAGGAATGCCTGCCCTTCTTTGTTCAGAAATTCGCGGAATTCCGGTATGGCGCTCGCCGGCATCCTCGTGTTCGTCGCGCGCCGGTCAAAGCGACCTGGCTCTTCGTCCTTGCGCTGCAGGTTGTAGGCCACCGTATAGCCGATATCTTCAAGCACGCTGCCCGAGCTCAACATGCGTTCCGGGTCCATTGCCGCAGGCATGTAGTAACGTGTCTTTGCCGTCAGCGTGCCATCCTCGCTTTCTTCGACAGCGCCGACGTGCTTTAGCTCCTTGAGCATTGTCGTGGCCGCGACGTCACCGCTGTACTTGTTGCATAAGGCCTCGAACGACTGTGCCTCACCCGAATGCGCCAGCGGCGCCGGCTTGCCATCGGGTTGCAGAAACTCTTCGTCCAGGTGCCAACCACTGAGCACTCGCGTCGCGTAGTTCATGCGATTAAAGATTTCGGGGCTTTCTTCCTGCAGCAGCGTGCGCAGGCGGCGCACCTCGCGCCGTGTCAGCCCGGTAAGAATTGCGACTCTGGAGATATTGGTCGGCCGACCGCGAATGCCGAAATCTTCGGTAGCGACTTCGACGTAAGTCGCTTTGCAGATGTCCGCCAGCTCCCGCCAGTTCACCCCCGCACGCAGCATGATGCGGGCGATCGGGCGGAACAGGAGTCGCAGGGCGGCGGTCGCAGTTGCCTTGGCATCTCTCATGAGTGAGACTCATTATCCCAGATACGTCAGTCAGTCAACCCGCCCGCCGGGGAAAAAAGGGCGGGCTCGCGACGCCGCGAGCCCTCCCAGTCCGTCGCAGAGACGGCATCGCCCAGGCAAAGCGGACCTAGCTGCCATCCGCCGGCTCAAGTTCGACCTCGCGTGCATCGAGCATGCCTGTCATGCAGAACTCATCGCCTTCGAAACTTTCCGCTTCGACGATCGAGCCTACCCGCAGGAGCCGGAAAAACTCCGCCTTGCCGATCGGCTGATCGTTTGCACCCTCGAAGTTGTTCTCCTGCACGCGGCCGGTTTCGATGCTCACGCCTTGAATAACGAAACTGAAGCCGCTTGCGTCGCCCGCGATCGAGACAACCGGCCCGCGGAGTTCGCATTCGAAGTCGTTGTTTTCTGCCGCCAGTTCTTCGCGTCTGACGCGCGTCCAATTGACGCTTCCGGCTGATCCTTCATGGCCCCGGGATTCGACGCGGTCGCCCCGTTGCAGACGACCGATGAACTGCGCGGCTGTCAGGTGGTCGCCCTCATCATTGCTTGCGCTGTCCTCGACGCGGCTGCCGCCGGTCGGGTGGATGACGAGGCCGAGCCGTGTCGTGAAACTTACGCCGGGGTCCACAGAGGCAACCAGATCCTCGGTGCGAACGTTGTCTTCGACGTCCTGCCCTGCCTCACGCAATACGAGCACACGGTCCGTATTGAAGCGACCCTTGATTTCGACGCGCATACCGACGAGCGCTTCGAGCGAGACGGCGTTCGTTACCGGCACCGTGATGCCGTTAATCGTGAACGTATTCGGCGTCGAGCCTGTATCGACAGACTGCAGAACACCTTCGACCTCGAACTCACCATTACGGTCGTCGTCATCGAAGCCGTCCTCGCTCTGCAGACGCACCAGGATGTATTCGCCGGCCACGATGTCTGCTTTGACTTCTACGAATGCGCCGACAAGGTCAGCGCCCAGGATCAGACCGTCTTCGAAAATTGTGCCTCCGCTTACCGTGAACACAACACCACCAACGGTGATAGACGTATTGTCACTCGCTACATTATCGACAAAGCCCTTGATCTCAAGCTCGTCACCATCAACCGTGGGGTCACCCACGTCCGGGTCGCCGCCTGCGCCGTCGAGTTCTCGATCAACACGGGTCGCAAGGAACCCGCCTTCGGTTGGAAAGGCGCTGACCTCGACGACCATGCCAATTAGTAAATCGCGAAAGTCGATGCCCGGTACGCCATCATTGTTGCCAATGTCATTGTCGAAGATAGTGCTGCCGTCGACCGTCACTGTCTGACTCATTACCGAGAAAGTACCAACAGTCAAATCACTGCCGTCCGGCGTGATGCTCTCGATCGGCCCTTTCAGGTCTTCGTCAAACTCAATTCTCGTTGCAGTGCGCACACCGTTGTCATCGACCCCTGACACCCGAACTTTCATGCCGAGACGAAGGCGGCTGTCATCGCCCATCGTCTCCGCTTCGTCCTCAATCGAGATGATCGTGTTGCCGGCCACTTCAAACTTCCCGCCGTTGACAAAGACACTGCCGAAACCGGTGATCGACCCGACGACCGTGACCGGGGTGGGGCCGCTCGGTGTGGGACCGGGCTGGTTGGAGTTATTGCCTGACGAACCGCCGCCGCAGGCCGCAAGGCTTAGCATTGCGACCAGACCCAAGCTCGATCCGATTGGTGTCGTGATTCTCATCGTTTTGTCCTCTTGTCCAAAAATCTCAATAGCCGCCACCGGCGGCGCCGCAGGTAGTCCGTCAACGCCAGAAAGCGGCCACCTGAGATCTAACCCTACTGAAATGCCATATTTGAGTCAAGTTATCTCAATTGTGGTTACTCTGCTCAGGAGACCGCAGCCCGCGACCATAGCGCCCGCAAGCCCCTGTATCAGGGCTTTTCGGCGCATGTGCCGGGTTGATCGGTGAGGATTAGTTTTAGTTGGCGGACCGCGGAGCCTGGATCGCGACCTCAGATCTTGCGCTTAACATAAGCCGGCCTGCCCGGTCCGAACAAGGCTGCTCTTGTTGTTGCTCCCGGGCTCAGTGTTTTGCGAGATGCGGCGGGTTCACACTTGAGCGATGCTCGAAGGTCGGCGGCATTGTCGCTTGCAGCCGGCGGACGCGGCAACCTGCGAGCCAGTCGATTACGGGCCTGAACTGCTCAATGTCTTTTCCTGCTATGTAGGATGGCATCTCGCAGATGCCGATTCCCCTCGCGGCAGCGTGCACAAAGCACTGACTGTCGCGCAGCACGGCGATCAGTGGGATCTGCAAGCTCGCGAGAAACCGCAGCAGCATCCTGTAACTCCGGGTGTTTTGCCGCGTTCGATTTGCGACGACGGCCAACTGCTGATTGCGCCGGTCAATCTGGGCAACCAGCAGAAGGTCAGCAATGAAATGTGACGCGCAGTCGACATCGATTACCGACGGCATAACGGGGATCAGGATACTTCCGGCGTCGTAGGTAACGTCTTGTAGTTCGTCAGGACTTAACGCCGCCGGCAAGTCGATTACGAGGGTTTCGGTTTCCGGGTGTGTTTCCAGATGCACGGCACTCCGACCCTGCATCTTCAACTGGTATGCGCTGCGCCCAAAAATTTGCGGTCTATCGCTGGGCCGCCTGTGTAGCCAGCGCGTACTGAAACCCTGAGGATCGAGGTCTACCAATGTCGGCGCCGGGCCGCGCATGGCATAGGAGGCAGCGATATTTGTCGCGAGCGTGGTCTTGCCGCAGCCACCCTTGGGATTAAGTACGACAATCTTATGCAGATTGCCTCTAGCAGGTGCAATCAACATCGTTCTGCCGGGGTTTCCCCCTCTCCGTTGGCGAACAATCAACACGAGTTACCGCCGATACGGACTGCCAAACACCGTCCGTTGGTTGTAAGAATTCACCGTCGCGTTATGGGAGCGAAGTTTACATAACGTTGCTTCGCCAGTCCATCGCTTTATATGGTTTTCCTAACACATATGTCGTCAAGCGATGCGCTGCAAAGACAGGAATTACCCAGCAGGCGCGCCATCTGGCGTTCAGGCTGAATTTGGTACCGTCAGCTTCGGCGCAGCGCCTCGATGCGCTCGGGAATCGGCGGATGGCTCATGAACAGGCGCATCATCTTGCGCTTGCCGCCGCCCGAAATGCCGAACGCCTGCAACGCCTGCGGCAATTCGCCGGGTCGGCCACGCTCGAGTCGCGACAGGGCTTTGATCATCGGCTCGCGGCCGTTGAGCTGTGCCGACCCCGCATCCGCCCGGAATTCGCGCAGACGCGACACCCACATCACGATGATGCTCGCGAGAATGCCGAGTACGAGCTGCGCTACGATGACGGCACCGAAGTAGCCGATGCCGTAGCCACTTTCGTTGCGCAGCAATACGCGATCGACAAAGTGACCGACGAGGCGAGACAGAAAAATGACGAAAGTGTTAACGACGCCCTGAATCAGAGTCATCGTGACCATGTCGCCATTGGCGACGTGGGATATCTCATGGGCGAGCACAGCCTCTATTTCTTCTTTGGGCATGCTCCGCAGCAGGCCCGTGCTGACGGCGACCAACGCGGCATTGCGGCGCGCGCCTGTCGCAAACGCGTTCATGTCCGGAGAATCGTAGATCGCAACTTCGGGCATCTCGATGCCGGCCTGGCGTGCCTGACGTTCGACCGTTGAGGTCAGCCAGGACTCCGCCGGGCTCGCCGGCTGCGTAATTACCCGTGCGCCCGTGCTGCGCTTGGCCATCCATTTGGATATCGCCAGCGAGATGAACGAGCCGCCGAAGCCGATAACCAGGGAAAGGATCAGCAGGGCCTCGTAATTGATGCCTACATTGCGCTCGTCGAGGATACTGTCGACCCCGAGCAGTCGCAGCACGATGCTCAGCACCAGTATGACGGCAAGGTTGGTCGCTAGAAACAGAGCTACGCGCTTAAGCATTGTCGGTTCTCCAATTGATAATTAGTCCCATTTGTGCGTCCTTTTGAGCCAATTTCAAGGGGCAGAGTTCCCGGCAGGCAGCACCGATTTCGCCGCATTGCAAAGCAAAGGCATCATTTCCGGTCTTGTCGTAAGCTGAAGTTGATGAACGGGATGACGATCGAGAATTTCCTGCAGCCGCCTTACAACCGCTGGTCGCTGCAGCACCTGCGTGAGGTTGTGCCTACGCGTGCCGTGGCAGCCGGAGACACCGCAGCGGCGCTTGGCAGTCGGCCGATTGACTTGTCCGCGCTGGACGTTTCGTTTCCGGACCGACGCACAGTCGCTGTTGGTGCATGGCTCGAGTCCTCCTATACGGACGGGTTCATCGTGCTGCATCGGGGCGAGGTCGTTTACGAGCAGTACCTCAACGATCAGACTGCCGCGACACAGCACCTGATGTTTTCTGTCACGAAGTCCTTCACCGCTGCGATGCTGCTGATGCTGATGGAGCAGGGACGCGTGGATGGGGCCGCGCTCGTTGCCGCATACATTCCCGAACTGGAAAAAACGGCGTTCGCCGATGCAACCGTGCAGCACGTGCTCGACATGACGAACTCGATCCACTACATCGAGGACTACTACAACCCGGATGCGCATATCACCGGGTATCTGAACTCGATGCTGCCTGAGGGCGAGGGTCTGTACGCCAACTTGCAGTCACTGAAAAGACAGCATGAGAAATTTGCGCACGGCGAGGCATTTCATTACGTCACGCCGGACACGGAAGTGCTCGGCTGGATCATTCGGCGAATTACGGGCGGCAATCTTGCTGACGCGTTGCACCAGATGATCTGGGCGCCACTGGGCGCCGAGCATGAAGGGTGTTACTGGCTCGATTTTCACGACGTCGAGATGGCCGGCGCCGGCCTCGCGATCACGCTACGCGACGCCGCGCGTTTTGGCCAGATGATTTTGCAGGGCGGTTTCTACGACGGCCGGCAGGTCATCTCCGAAGACATCGCGCGACGCATCAAGAGCAAGCGAAATGCCGACCGGTTCAATCGTTACTACAACGACTCCTGGCATAAAGACGTCGCGGATTCCTATCATGATCAGTGGTGGGGTTACACGGGCGTCGACGCGGTGGCTGCTCTGGGCATCCACGGACAGTTCATCTATATCAACTCGGACGCGGACGTCGTAATAGCCAAGCATTCGTCCGATCCGGACGCCGAGAATGCGCGCATAGATTCCGAGACGGTGTCCGTCATGCACGCGATCGCTGGGCATCTGGCCGAATAAAATGGGGACATTCCTGATTTAGCGAATAAATACATCAAATCAGGAATGTCCCCATTAGGCGGGTGCGGTTAGCCGGCTCTGTTGTCGTTTTCCCAGCTTGGCGAGTTGCTCGGGAGGCAGATAATCGAAAATGAACGTGATCCGGTCTTCAGTACCTTTGTTCATCACGCTGTGGTTCTTTTGATTATTGATCTCGTAGGCTTTGCCGATCTCGAAGCGGTGCGGACGACCGTCAATCATGAAACGTACACGGTTGTTGGTCGTAATCGGAATGTGTATGCGATGCCCCATATGAAATGACGGGTGCGTATCGGTGTGCGGCGCTATTTTTCCGCCGGCAAGGAGCTTGGCCGCCATTGCGCGAATGATAGTGCCGCCTTTGGGATAAAACCGGTCGATGATGTCGTGCATTACCGGGATGGCCACGTCCGCCAGATGGTGCCAGCCTGGCTCTTTGATCACCTCGAGCACAGGCCAAACGTCGAGGTTGATAAAAACCAGGACTATCGACTCAGTTTCCCGGTGTACGTCGAACGCTTCCTGACGGTACTCTTCTTCGTGCCAGGCCTCATCACCGAGCCCAAGAATTGCTTGCGCCAGGGGGGCCGTGTCCACTTCGCCTAATTCGCGCAGACGTGTATCAATATCCATCTCAGCCCTACACCACGCGGGGCCGTTTTTTGTTCGGCTGCAATTTGTTACCTGAAATTTTTTCTAAAGCCGAGGCCGATCGTACGCGGCCGGTTAACACTAAGTCGGGTCTGTGCCCACCGATCGTTGAAGAATTCTTCGGCGTATTCGTCAGTAGCATTATTGATATACAACGTCGCGTTCCAGTCATCGCCTTCCAGGCCGAACCGGAGGTTGACCAGCGTATAGGCGTCTTGCGTTCGCACCGGTTGGTCGAACTCGACCGACTGAATACCGGACAGTGAACTGACCGAATCGCCGGTATGGGCGATGCCAAGACCGAAGGTTGGTTCAGCGCCCCACAGCCTGCCGTTGAAATGCTTCTCGATGTTCAGGCTGGCCTTCATATCGGGGGTCAATGGCAACTTCGTGCCTTTCTCGGCCGATCGTTCGATTTCCGTTCCGGCAACCTCGACCGCACCAGACTTAGAGAGTTCGGCATTGTTGATGCCGAGGTTGGCCATGACGTCCCAGGAATCAGCCGGCTGCCAGTGCAGGAATGCCTCCAGTCCCGTGATCTCCGCCTCGGGGAAGTTGACGATGCCGAGCGTGAACAAGTTCGGCGTCGGGTCCTCGGCCTCGATCTGCATATCCTCCCAGACCATGCGATATGCCGTGACGTTGAACTGCACCTTGCCGTCTGCGAGCGTCGACTTGAAACCGATTTCGGTGTTTTTCACGAGGTCCGACTGGAACTCATTGAGCGGCGGACGACCGAATACAGAACGTCGTTTCGCCGCGTTGGCGCCACCACGCCGGAAGCCCTCGGAGTACGTCCCATAAATCAGCTTGTTGTCATCGATGTTGTACGTCGCAGTGAACTTCGGCACGAAACCGCTCTCGGAAGAGGACGAGGTTGTGTCCTGGTAGCAGCGATCCGCAATCTTGTAGTCTTTATCGACGCCGGGTTGGCCCGCGTAGTCCGTCCATGTTCCAGTGCCGCGTACTTCTGCACAATTCGCGGGTCGCGCTAAGGTCCTGTAATCGGTCAGCCCGTCGATCAGCGTCGCCTGCTGCAATCGCCTGTCGATGTCGATGTCGTACCAGCGTCCGCCAACGGTGATGTTGAAGTTGTCGCCAATATCGAACCCCAGTTCGCCGAAAATGGCAACCTGCTTCAGCGTGTCGTTATAGACGCCGGTCCACCAGTTGACTGACGGGTCCGCTCGGTACGTACACTCGTATGCATAGAGGTCAGGATCGCTGCCGCAGTTGTAGTACCACCTGACGTAATTCAGGTAGAAATGGGCCCCTCCGAAGTAATACGGCTCGAAACCGCCGGCACCATCATCCACCGGAAAGTATTGGATGCCACTATCAGGCAAATCCTTGACGTTGGATGCAAAATGCGAGTAGCCCTCGGTCTTGTTGTAAAACGCGCCGATGATGCCAGACCAGCGGCTGTCCGAATCGCTCGGCGTCGCCACACGCAGTTCGAAACTCGTGCGCTCCGTCTGATCCGGGTTAAAGACCTGGGCGCGCGGATCCTGGCTCGGAGAGTAGTCGTAAATCGCATAACAGGGATCGATCGCCTTGCTAAAACAATCATAAGGATCAGCCGCATCGGTCCACTTGGGTGTGTAGCGCTCCTGCCAGCCGCTGAGATAGGACGTCCCATCCGCGCGGAAATCCGTCTCACGATCCATGTACGAGGCGGCGAGCACGACGTCGGCGTTGCCGATTTTGCCCTCGAGCGTCAACGCGAGCTGGTACCACTCGTCCTCGAAGTCTTCCTCTTCGAAGCGCAGTTGCTCCCACTGGCCGAGGCTCTCATTTCGGTAGAAGACCTCATCCAGATCCGTGTCGCCGAAACCGTCTTCCTCGCGTTTCTGGTAGATGGCGCCTATATCGACGGTCCACTCTTCGGTCGGTTGCCAGCGCAGCGCGGCCCTGACGCCGGATGTCGTCGCCGTATTGACATCGTCCTCGACAAATTCGGAATTGTCGAAGGTGCCGACGCCGCCGGGAGGATAGAACGGGTCATCGGGCGTCCCGTCTCCCGCGGGTGGTCCTTCCCCCGGTCCAACCGGGCTGTTCCCCAGGACATTGTCAATATAGCCGGCCTCCTCCGCCTGGAAGCCGACCAGTCGCAGTGCGGCCTTGTTCTCGACAAGCGGGATGTTGATCATGGCAGCAACGTCGTAACCCGTGTCGCCGTGCGACACGGAGTTCACACCGAGATCGACCCAGGCATCGAATTCGCTGGGGTCAGGCTTGTTGGTGATAATTCGCAGCGTGCCGCATTGCGACGCATCGCCAAATAGCGAACCCTGTGGGCCGCTGAGCGCTTCGATTCGGGCGATGTCTACGAGACGGGGGTCCGGATTAAAACCGGCAACCGTGATCGGTTGCTCGTCGAGATATATCGAAGTCGTCGGATTGTCACTGAACGCGATACCGGATACGGCGCAACCGCGCATGACGACATTGGAGCCGCCCGGGTGCCGCGTTCCGAAGGACAGGGCCGGAATGCGGAGTGCATAGTCCTCGAGCTGCTTAAAGCCTTCGCGGACAATATCGTCGTTGCTGAAGGCCGCAATCGACATCGGCACGTCCTGGATGCTCACCTCGCGCTTGGTGGCCGTGACGACGATTTCTTCGAGTCGGCCTACTTCCTGGCCTTGTGCGGCCGGGACACCGGCACACGCGGCGGAAACAGCGACGGCGACGGATTTCCTCGAGAACTGCTGGTGCGACGAGTTCGTGGACATGCAATACCCCCTATTGCAAAAACTGTTGCATTCAGATCAGAGTCTTGCTTCGCTCTGTTACTTATACTCGCCAAATCCTAACCCAAACCGCATGATCAATCCACGCAAAAACAGTGCAAGAGCAAATGACGACATTGATCGCCACATCCGTCGTTAGAGGCACTCGTCAGGGCGAAAGCCACGGTGGCATTTATCTGGTCGATCTGGAACGCCAGCGGGTGGCACAGCCTGTCGACTGGAACACGGCCGACATCGACTGGCAGGGCCGTGGCTGGGACCGTGGATTACGCGGTATCACGTTCGACGGCGGCAAGATCTTCATTGCCGCGAGTGACGAGCTGTTCGTGTACGACCGCGAATTCAGGGTCATCGCGTCTTATCGCTCTCCTCACCTGAGACACTGCCACGAGATCTTTCGTTACAAGCGGCGCCTGTACCTGACCTCTACAGGCTTTGATTCCATCCTCGGCTTCGACCTCGATGAGCTGAGGTTCTCGTGGGGTATCAATATCGGCCAGGTAACGGACGGCTTCCGGGCCATCCCGTTCCTCCCGGGCGCGGTTGATGCGCCGGCGCCAAGCAACGAGCTCCATCTCAATAACGTGCATTGCACGCAGAGCGGCCTCTATGTCAGCGGCATGCGCACCGGCGGGCTGTTACGCTACACGGGCAAGCGAATTGAGAAGGTCGTGTCGCTGCCAACGGGCGTCCATAACGCGCGACCCTACCGGAACGGCGTGCTCTTCAACGACACGGCGGAGGATGTTGTCAGGTTCGTATCTGCCGAGAAACAGCGCACATTTCATGTGCCCCGATACGATACGGCGCTCCTGACCCACACCGACCTCGACGATTCCAGGATTGCGCGGCAGGCGTTCGGCCGGGGTCTATGTGATCTGGGCGATGGTGTGGTCGCAGCCGGCTCATCGCCGTCAACGATCACGCTGCATGATTTCGAATCGATGCAGACGACGCTCAGCATCAACCTGACGCTGGACATCCGCAACGCTATTCATGGCCTCGAGGTATGGCCGTTCGACGATGAATAGCGCGTAATGGGGACATTCCTGATTTAGCGCATTAATGCGCTAAATCAGGAATGTCCCCATTACGCGTTGATGGATTCGTATTGTTTGTAGCGATCCAGTATCGGGCTCAATACTTCGATGAGTTCGCCGAGATTTTTCTCGTGATTGCGCCAAAAGTGCACCGACTTGGTGTAGACCGGCTGCCGCACCTGCTCGGAACTCGCCGTTCGCACGGGGCGTTCGGTTTCATGATAACGCAGGCAGGCATCCTCCCAGGGCAGCTCGCAATACTCGAGTAATCGTCGCACCTGGGATTCGAAGTCGGTTACGACGTCCTCGTATTGCACCGTAAGCACGCGTCCGGGCAGCACTTCATGCCAATGGTCCATCATGCGCTGGTATTCGAGGAAGTATTCGCCGATATCCGTGAGGTCGTAGGTGAACGGCTGGCCTTGCCCATACAGTTGGCGGAAATTGCTCAGGCAGGAATCAAGCGGGTAGCGCCGCGCATCGATGATCTTGGCGTTCGGCAATATCAAATGAATGAGGCCTACCGCCGGAAAATTATTCGGCATCTTGTCGATAAAGCGTGGCGTGCCTTCGACGCGATGCAACTCTGCCGCATCGAGATAATCCTGGCCCAGTGACTTGAAGTGCGGCTCGCCGAGTTCGCGCACGGCGTGAGGATAGTTGACGCCATCGACGCGGTTCTTGCTGAGCGAGTCTTCCAGGCGTCGAATGTAGGGTAGTTCCGCCGTCCCTTCGACCATGCTGTGGCTTGCGAGGATCTGTTCGAGCAGCGTCGAGCCCGACCGCGGCAAACCAATTATGAATATGGGCGAGTGATCCAGGTTGCCCAGACCCGTGTTCTTGTCGAGAAACTCCTTGTCAAATATCTCGACAATGGCGTCGTTACGCATTTCCAGGCGCACCGGGTCGTACCGCTCGAGCATGCGCCGCTTCGCATTGCCCTCGACGTAATAGTCCCAGCTCCGGTCATAATCGCCACGATCCTCGTAGGCCTTTGCGAGCGCGAACAAAAAATTAACGTGCGCCTCATCGGTTAGCCCACCATCTGCCACACGCGCTTCCATTTCGGCGATATCCTCGTCGGATAGCTGATAGGTCTTGAGATTGGCGAGGCTCCAGTACACTTCGCCTCTGTCGGGCTTGGCGGCGATGCACTTACGGTACGACTCGATGGCTTCTTCCTGACGGCCGACTGTCTTCAGGACGTGGCCCAGGCCGAGCAACGCGCCACCATGTTTGGGCCGCAGCTCCAGTACGCGCTGGAACGACTCTATCGCTCCTTCCGACAATGCGGCCGGTGACAGTGTCTGGCCAAGCTGGTAGTGCGCCTTGACGTTGCGCGGCTCAAGTTTGGTCGCCTGCCGATAACACTCGATGGCCTCCTCGATGCGGCTTTGCTCCTTCAGCGCTGCGCCGAGGTCGATAATTGCGTTGACGAAATCCGGCGCTACAGTTACGGCCCGGCGAAACAAACGCTCGGCTTCGTCGGTGTTTCCCTGCCCAAACTCAAGAATGCCGAGCATGCGCAAGGCATCGACGTTCTTCGGATTGTGGCGCAGCACGTCGCGATACAGTTCCGCGGCTTCGTCGTATCGGCCCTCCTTCTGATGTTCCGCGGCGAGTGCGAGTTTCTTGCGCATCGGATTCAGATCGAAAGACTTCTCGAATGCCTCGTCTGCTTCCTTGCCTCTGCCGATCATCGCCAGGGACTTGCCGAGATTCAGGAATGCCAATTCGAGGGACGGGTCGAGTCGTGTCGCCGTTTGCAGGACCTCGACGGCCGCTTCGGGGCGCGCCTGCTGCAACAGCGCAAAGCCAAGATCTTCATAGGGTTTGGCGAACGATGGCGCGACTTCGATCGCCTTGCGCAGCCAGCTTTCCGCCTCCGGGAACTGCCTCTTCTTGACAAGTATCGCGCCCAGCAATGCGACCATGTTGGCATCGTCGGGGTTCTTCTCGACCGCCTCCCGGCAGATCCGCTCAGCTTCGTCCGCGCTGCCCTTGTTGATTAAATCGATCGCCTCGCTGAACGTCGCTCGCAGCGCAGCAGCATTTCGCATCATTATTGTCCGTGTGTTGTTACCGTTTGGCCGTATGGCCTGGTGATTTTGATACATTACTGAAAATCAGGCACAAAGAACAACCGCGTAAAGAGCATCTTGCAGGATATTTTAGTGCACACCTTTCGACATGCGCTGCGCGCGCAGGACTTCACGCTGACCGCAGAGCTTGCCCTGGACGCGCGTTCGGACGCCGCATCGATAATCTCTCAGGCTCAGGCGCTAACCGGGAGTGTCGACGCAGTCCAGGTTCCCGAATGCATCGAGAAACAAGTCCATCTGTCTCCTTTGGCAGCCGCCGCGATTTTGCTCAACGCCGGCATCGATCCGATCGTGCATATGAGCTGTCGCGACCGAAACCGGATTGCGCTGCGCAGTGATCTTCTCGGGGCGGCGGCATTGGGCGTTACCAGCCTGCTGCCCATGCGCGGCAAGGAATTAGCGAGCGGTGCCCGCCCCCGCGTCAAACAGGTATACGACTGGGGCGCCCGCAAACTCATCGCAGCAGCCAGCGCGATGGAAGACGCTGATTTCCTGATCGGTTCTATAGCTACCGTGTTCAAGCCGAATCGGGACTGGAAGCCCGAGAAAATAACGGCCAAAGCAGACGCTGGCGTGAAGTTCATCCAGACGCAGTTATGTTTCGATATCGACCTGCTCAGGCATTATATGGCGCGATTGGTTGCCGAAAAACTCATTCAGCGCGTCAACGTAATCGTGGGGCTGGCACCAGTGCCTTCCGCCGACGCGGCACAATGGCTCGGCAAGAACTTGCGTGGCGCTGTCATGCCATCCAAGACCGTCAAAAGGCTCCGGCAGGCGGCGAACCCGGAGCGTGAAGGCATCGAGATCTGCGCGGAAATGCTGCGGGCGCTCAGAGATATTCCCGGTGTATCCGGGGCAAATCTTGTGTCGTTCGGCGATGCGGCCAGCGTGGCGAGGTCAATCGAATTGTCCGGCCTAAGGGCTTCGCGGTTGTAATCATGAAGCCCGTCACATTCGCCGATTGCTCGAGCCCGGCACGTTCTCCCGCGGTTCAGCGTGTCGGTCTATGAGTCGCACCTACGCATGTCTGGCGACATCGACTGGTCCATCTCTTTTATCTCTTCTCCTGCCGCGGTGCGTGCTGAGCGGCAATCGACTACCTTACTCAGTGCGATGGCGCTGAAGGCTTTGAACTGATCGAAGTCTTTAGTCGCTTGCACACTGGGCAGGTACGCATTGACGGCCAGACGGCTGCCAAGATTTACTTTGTACGTAATCCTGTCGAAAGTTGGTAATGAATGACGATGTAGATCCCAGTCGTCATTTCAGGCCGGGGGGAATCTGTACCGGCGATTTCTTGTATCCGCCCTGGCGCTCGTACTCCGTGCTGTCGGACACACCGACGCCGTCGGCGATGTCGACGACAACCTCGACCTTTGCCGGAGGAGGGCCGCTGCGGTGGAGGAGATCCTTGCGTCACAGCACCGCATCAATCGAAGCCGGCTCGGGCAGCACCGCGTGGGCCCGCGTTGCCGGCCGCCGCCAACACGTCCGAGGACGGGCGTGCCAGACACCGCCGCGTCGAAATCGTCAAACGATATGGGCGTCGATTGGACCGTGTTTTGATTGGCGCGACACTCCAGGTAAACAGACAAGAGGCCCCAGCGGGGCCCCTTTTTCCGGGCCTTAACGTCGCGACAGAATTTCCTATGCTTCGACCTCTTATCTTATGGGTGCGACGATTCGCTCAACAGCCCTTCTTCGGATGACAACCACCTCCGCCGCCGCCTCCGCCTGAATCAACCAGCTCGACGGCAATCCTCGCGTTGGACCCATTGCCCAAAGCGTCGGAAGCGGTCGCGGTTAATGTGTATACACCGGCGCGGATCTTTTTGGTGTTCCAGGTGCAGTTTAGAACCGTGACGTTGGCGCCGCTGCAGATGCCCGCATACCCGGAGGGACCCGAATACGTGATCGACATGTCAGTAACAGCGACATTGTCGCTCGCCACGGCTCGGATAGAGACCCGACCCGAAACTTGTGCCCCATCGCCGGGCTCGGTGAAGGTGACGCTGGGAGCTTCCGTATCCGCCGGCGTTGCTGGAGCAGTGGCCGAGGCGATGTTCGAATATTCGGAGAACCCGGC
>JAOTUB010000208.1 GCA_029864095.1 Gammaproteobacteria bacterium
CGTCGTCCTGTTTCGCGAGCTGCACGATTTGATCGCCGCGCTCCCAGATTATCCAATTGGAGGCCGTATGACCGATCGACACGCAAATAAGACAGGCGACAGAATACAAAGCGACCAGCGACGCAGTACGGCGGATTCGTGGCCTTGCATGTCGCAGCGATTCGAATTCTAGCTTTGGCGCTTTACTCATTCCCCGCACGAGGTGTTTTGATTGACGGCGTACCAGGCTGGCAGCGAGCGACGCCGAAAGGCGTCGCTCGCACCGATATTCTACTTTTAGCCGCAGCTTCAATCAGTAGAAAAGTATGGCCCCAATGGCAAACATCCCTTCTTCTGCCGAATTGCCATTATGCGCCGTCGATTCCGTTCTGGCGTACTCGAATACGAGATTCAAGGACGACGTAAGCGGATGATAAACGCCAAAGATGACAGACTCGTTAGTCTCGACGAGCGTGCACGTAGCGGCGGTTACCGTAGCACAGGGACCCCCTACCGCTGTATCACCGGAGCCGAGATCGAGGTTGCTCTCGCCAAAACTGACGCCCAACTTCGTTCCAGAACCCGGCAACTTGTAAGTTCCTTGCACATAGAAGCCGTCCGAATCGCGCGTTGCACCGCTTTCATCGAGCGCATCCCACAAGAAACCGAGCGTGCCGATGCCTTCGCCACTGTAGAAATATCCGACCAGTTCGAGTCCGCCGAATACGACTTTGCCACCGACATCGAATCCCGTCGCATCCTGGTTCGAGAATGACGAGTCCGAGCTATCTATCGACTGCGAGATAAAACTCGCCCACACTTTACCGCTGGTTGTCGATTCTTCCCCGCCCCACGTGTAGCCAACTTTGCCTTCGATCCCGTAGGTATCGCTATCCTGACTGAAAGATCCCTGATCAAGACTTAGACCGGACAGGTTAACGGCGCCCCACGGATCGACGAGCGCGACGTTGAAGGAAAGGCCATTGAAATCCTTTGACGCATACTGAATCTGGGCTTTCCAATCGGCGTAAAGATAACCAACGCCGATTCGACCCAGTGTCGTATTACCGCCAAAAGCTGCTAAGTCGGACACGGTGCCAACACCCAGCAAAGTCATATCCGACAGGATCGCGTCGGATCCATATAAACCGAGATCGCGCCCGAACGTCAGGGTGCCCCAGTCAGAACCGAACTTGAGATTGACTTGCCGCAGGTTTTCCGAGTTCAGTGCGAGACCGGTGTCAATGGCACCGCCGCCCCCGTCGACCCCGGGCTGAAAACCAATGTTGATTTCCGTCGTTAAGCCCTCGCCTTCCTGTTTGGCGTGAAACCCAAACCACGACGGCAGCAATCCCGTCTGCACGTTTCCTGAATCGTAGTTTGAGCCCGTTAATGAACCGCAAGCCAGGCCGCTTGATACGACGCCGTTGCCATTCGCGTCGCAGTCAAGGTTTGTGAAAAAGGCATTGATGTTGCCGCTAATATCAACATCCCAGTCTCCCATCTTCATTGATTCGAAAGCCTGAGCGTTAATCGATGCGACGAGCAGCGCACCGATGCCCATCAAAGTAGAAATACAACATTTGTTCTGTTTTTTAGCCATCTTAGAATCTCCCCATGATCCCCAGATTACACCGGCAACTGCCGGCACGTGGAGCAATACTGTGTGCGAAAAATCGCCAGCCACGACAATCTTCGTGGGTCACCACGACGATTGCGCCAGGGCTCGGTGATGAGCCACTTATGTTTGGAATGAATTGGATCGCGGTAAGCCTTTTGTTTCAGACGCAACTATTCCCCTCAAACGCCCGTCATCGCGGTGATTTTTATTAATTGGCTTTTAACAGAATGCGTCTAGACCCGCCGCATGTCAACTTTGAGTTGTCTGTTTTGCTGTTGGCTCGGTCTAACGTCCTGACGCACCAGCCCGACTGCAACGAGAGAACGCGTTCCCGCGCTAAAACGTTACGACAGAGCGAATACTCTCGCCCGTATGCATCAAATGCAGGGCGTGATTGATTTCCTCGATAGGCATGGTATGCGTGGCCATCTCGTCGACTTTCAGTTTCCCCTCAAGGTAGTTTTCGACAAAACCGGGCAATTCGCTGCGCCCTTTGACGCCGCCGAAAGCCGTACCGCGCCAGACGCGGCCGGTAACCAACTGGAACGGCCGGGTACAGATTTCCTGCCCGGCACCGGCAACACCGATGATCGTCGATTCGCCCCAACCCTTGTGACAGCATTCAAGCGCCGCACGCATCAGATTGACATTGCCGACACATTCGAAGGAATAGTCCACACCACCGTCGGTCAAATCGACGATAACTTCCTGAATCGGGGCGTCATAGTCTTTCGGATTCACGTAATCGGTTGCGCCCAAGGCCTTCGCCATTTCGTACTTGGCAGGATTGATGTCGATCGTAATGATGCGACTGGCTTTCGCCATGACTGCACCTTGCACGACGCTGAGTCCGATTCCGCCCAGACCGAACACCGCTACCGTTGATCCCGGCTCGACCTTGGCCGTATTGAGAACCGCGCCGACTCCCGTCGTGATCCCACAACCGAGTAAGCACACCTTGTCGAGTGGTGCATCCTTGTTAATTTTTGCGGCGGCGATCTCTGGCACAACGGTGTATTCCGAGAACGTCGACGTTCCCATATAGTGATGAATCATCTTGCCGTTCTGGGAGAACCTGGAGCTGCCGTCGGGCATCAGGCCCTGACCCTGCGTGACACGAATTGCCTGGCATAGATTGGTCTTGCCTGATTTGCAGAATTCGCATTCGCGACACTCAGGCGTATACAGCGGAATGACGTGATCGCCCGGCTTGACGCTGGTTACGCCAGCGCCGATTTCTTCGACGACGGCGCCGCCTTCATGACCGAGGATCGCCGGAAAAAGGCCTTCCGGATCTTCGCCGGATAGTGTGAATGCATCTGTATGACAAACACCGCTGGCGACGACCCGCAACAAGACTTCGCCCTGTTTAGGTGGGTCGACTTCGACCGTTTCAATCGACAGTGGTTTTCCGGGCTCCCAGGCGACGGCTGCTTTTGACTGCATTGTTCTCCCCTCCGATCGGAACTGTGTTTGTAGTTATTGCTGGCTCGGGCCGAAATTATAGCGAATCGCAAGACCACCGTAAAAATGCCGATCCGGTGCCGGCTCATAATAGCGGGCACCCAACGGCGGGCCAAACGGCGGGCCGCCAAACGCGTTAATGCGAATCTCGGCGTAGTAACTCTCGTCCGTCAGATTATTCACGCCGACAAACGGTTCCAACACCCAGTTGCCAAGTCGCCAGTCGGCAAGTCCGGCTCGCAGGTTGACCGCAGTGTAGGAGTCCGTAGCGATCGTGTTTGCGTTGTTGGCATAAAGCGCGCCAACATTACGGGCATCGATTACCCCGTAAAATCCTGATGAGTGCGTGTACGCAACCTCGCCGCGAAACACGTTGTCGGGAATGCCCGGTAGCGCGTTGCCGGAATAGTCGTTGCCGTTATCATCGACGAACCTGTCGAACTCGAAATCCGAATAGGTATAAGCAATCTTTAGGCTCAAGCCCTCGATTGGCTCGCTGGTGAAAGAGAATTCGACGCCTTTGCGCGATGATTCTCCCGCATTTTCGTAAATGTCACGGCCGCCCAAATCGAAAGGAATCAGCTCGTCCTCAACATCGATGGAAAATAACGCCAAATCGTAGCGATTTCGTTCGCCAATTTCCCCTTTGACGCCCACTTCATAATTCGTTGCAAGTTGCGGGGCAACATCAGGGTTAAAGCCGCCTGTACCGCTGGGGTTTGTCAATTCGACTGTTGTTGGCGCTTCAAACGCCGTGGAAATCGTGGCATAGAAACTTGCAGATTCAAATGGCGAGTATAAGACGCCGATCATCGGGCTAACTTCATCCAGGGTTCGTTTCGCAGAATCGTTACCGTCGGCAAGAAACTTGTCTTCAACGTCATATTCGATTTCGTCGTATCGCAGGCCAAGCGTCAATGTCAGATCATCGCTCAGCGAAATCTCATTCTGCAGAAACAAGCCGATATTGGTCACGAGCTCAATCTGGTCTGCAATCAGCGGCCCCAAAACGCCCATGTTGTTATCGTAGCGCTGCCGATCATCGTCCTGACGATCGAC
>JAOTUB010000070.1 GCA_029864095.1 Gammaproteobacteria bacterium
ACTGTAAGAGCAAACGTGTTTCCTTGATGAGCATCAATTGCAGCTGATCCAGATAGCCGAAAAGTCACATCTGCCAGACTGAAAGTTGCATTATAAGGGGATACGCCTTGCCTTCCGCTGAAGGGGCTCCATTCCGGCCGAACCCAATCGGCCGTGTAGCGCTGTTCCGGCCGAGGTTGGTTCGCGCAGGCAGTCAGATATACCGCCAGTGCCAAGCACATGATCAAATAACTGGGTTTTTCTTTCATCCATTTCTCCAAGATCGGCACTTGTCGAAAGATCAGCTGGGTCAAGATAGGTTTCCAAAGTCCGCTTGTCCAACGCATATGCGCCTCATGCAGCCCCAAATGGCCGCCGCTCTTTCGGATCCCGCAATCTAATATTAGACGATGTTCGCCGGTCCATACGTAGAGGCCCTGGTACTCGACCCTGACTTGGCCGATTCAGTGTGGGAACTCTGGGATGCAGGGATAATTGCTGATGATTTGGCGGTATGGGCTTACCCCAAGGTAGGAAGGTCAGCCAATTGAAAATCAATGTCCCAGTCGGTACTCAACGTCAATGTACAATCTTGAGTAGGGACAACATCAACAGTGTAGATCGCATCCAAGTCAGGGAGAATCAAAAATGAATGGGCCAAACAGAGCGACGCTAATCGTCGGATTGCTAACTCTTGTAGCTGTAATACTCAGTTACAAATGAAGGGCTAAATCTTAAGTGACGATTCCAATCACTTATCCTTCGTCAGACTGCATTTCAACGATCCGTTCCGCAATGGAGGCCGTAAGATACTTTAATAAGTCGTCGGAATTAGCAAACCATTCGTGTTGAATCCCAATCCCACGAGGATTGTAGGCAACTTCCCAATCATGGATATGATCGCTAACCGTCGTACTAACTTGCCATGCTGCAACCCAAGTCCCGGCAATATCATTCAGTTCCACCACCGCGATGACTTGGGAGTAGGGGCCTTTGGCGTAGTCGACCTTCAAACTATACTTGTCCGTCGTATGGGACAATTCATCAAGTTTCGGTCGTATGTCATCGAATCGCTTCGCGACCTTGCCTGCATCTTTATTTTCGTTCTGCCGAAGCTTCTCCGACCGTTCACGTTCTTTCCTGATATTTTCTTCTATCTGATCTTTGAGATTGCTCATCTACATCCTCAGGTCAGCTTACGATCTTCATTCTCGCCAATCCGACCAAGAATGGCGATTGCTGCGTGTTCATCAATAATTACAACATAGGGCATGCTCGTCTATCTGTACGTAAAAGCCCTGCTGGCCGACGCGGAGCTGGTCGGCCAGGTCTCGGAACCATCGAATGCTGCGGCAATTATGGACGATCTGGCGGCGTCGGTGTGGTTAGCCATATTTCTCAACGAAAGTAATGCCTCTGTAAAGCCCATAGCAACTGACAAAGGGCCCGAAGCCAGTGCCAAAAGTTGATGTATGTGATGATCATGAGCCTGGGACTCCACGGCTGCGCGCCATATTATAAGACCCATTGGCTCGATCGAGTAGCTCCACATTTTCAACACGACTGAGACGCTTGTGGTGAAGAAGTCCGCGAGCCCGAGGGCGAGTACAACGCGGTTGAAGACTGTTTGCTGGACCAGGGCTGGTCTAAGGAACGGAACTGGGACGTATGGATAATGGAAAGAGTGTAGCGCTGCTCACCGCGTCGGCAATATTAGCATCTTGCATTGGGCATGAGCGTGTCTGAGTCAGTTCAGAGGATCCGTCACGGTCCCTTGCGCAAGACCAGGCAGAATGTGACGAACAAGCGTTTGAAGAAACAGGGGTATACAACGATACCCAAGCGTTCAATGTTGCTAAGAATCTATGCATCAAAGACAAAGGTTGGACCGAAGCATGGGAGTTACTGCCTTGGTAATCTTTGTCTGGAAGTTACATTCAACTCTCCGAGAGTCAATCTGCATATTGGCCGAGTCGAGTCAGTGTTCAGATTGGATGCCGCGAGGACACAATTCCCGAGTTATGTATCAATACAGTTCGAGTGACTTTGCGTGACTCGGACCAGTTTGTATGAGTGTTCGCCCTGTATCAAAAAGCAGGGCACGAAAGGCAAGTCGGCGACTGGGGATGATATAATTTCGGTTGTTGTAGCATGGAGCGTCTTATGTCAGAGGAGGCGTTACGATGTACTACCCATACGGGGTCCTGCCGGAAATAGATGTCATGCCAAATAGGAAGGAGAGGTCGGAACGAATCAAGCTCCTGGATCGTGTACTGGTTAAGGACATTGCACATCTCGGGCGACCTCTTAAAGAACATTTGATTGGTACGCACGATCTTCTAGACCAGTGGCAAAATTCGAAGAGCGTGTGTCTGGCAGGTCTGTTTCATAGCATCTACGGAACCAAGACATTCTCGCCCGCCGCACTAACGACGGAATCGAGGGGCGATGTGCGTATGTTGATCGGCGAGCAGGCAGAGGCACTGGTCTTTGTCTTTGGAATGAGCGACAGAAAACGCCTGCTGCTGGAAAATCGGTCGCCGCCATACCGCTGGATCGATCATCGAACCGGTGAGCAAACAGAGATATGTGATGATTTCTTGAATAATCTGGTCGAAATTGAGGTCGCCAATTTCATCGAGCAGATGCCGTTTCGAACGGGCAAGGCGGACTCGGTGATCCAGGCAATGCGACACAGGTTCGAATCTACAACGTCGCGTATGTCGGCTGGCGCAAGAGAGACTTTCTGTCGTGCATTCGATGAGCATTCCGGAAGCGCAAATGTGTCTGCGCAACAGGGTTGGTAGGAAGCGAAATGGGTAAGCCCTGCACACGCAGGCGCCGCTTGGACAGCCTGCGCCCGTTCCTCATTGCAGCCAATGTCCGGGGTGAACTGGACACCTCCCAGTATTATGTCGCAGCGGGTCTCGGCCAGGTCGGCGACCTGATACTCGGGCGCGTGATGCCACGTTCTGGCCAGCAAATCGTCATTCTCGATCAGTCCAGGACGGCGCACACGATTACAATGTCCCAAAGAGCGCTTGCCGTAATAGGGCCGCGGGATTCATCAACGCATGTGTGCGCGACGATTCCGTCCGGCGGATTGCAGGTCAGGGAAGATACCGCGGTCCATTGGGTTGCGGGCGAAAGCGGAATTGTCGGTTGTCTGGAACGAGAGCCACCGTTGAATTCTGTCCATACTGCTGAATCTTCAGTCGATTTTCTGTGCGATGGTCTCATTCTGGATGCCCAGCGACAGCCGGTAAACATCCGCGAGTTCGCGGTGAAACCTAGGGGCGGCAACGCATCTACGCCGATCGTACTGGTTGCGGCGACTTCGAGCGAATCCGGGAAGACCGTGCTCGCAGGCGAACTCATCCGCCGGTTGTCCGATGCCGGGGTTCGAGTCGGCGCGCTGAAGGTTACGGGCACTGGCGGTGTGCTCGACTCTCTGCATCACCATCGATCCGGAGCGGTCGCCGTGCTGGATAACGTGGATGCTGGCCTCATTACGACTAATTGTGATGCGGACGAATTTCGACAGGCGATCCCTCTGATTTTCAGGCAGATCGAGAGCTTTGGTGTCGATGTCATCGTTGCAGAGCTCGGTGGGGATGTTCTGTGTGCGAACAATCCGGAGATCTTCAGGATCGAGGAACTGATGGATAACACTGTCCTGCTACTCGTCATATCCAACGACGCTTTGGCAGCCGCCGGCGTGAATGCGGTGAATGAGGCCCGACTCGGATTTTCGAAGGGTCGAATTCGGCATTTTACGTCACCATTCCGAAATCATGCAGGAATGGCAAGACGGATGGAATCGATCGGTATCACTGATTACCACGATACGCGGTCGCCCGACGATTTGGCTGATATTGCAAATCAGATCATAGGCGCGATTTCGCGGGATCTGCACGACGGTTTGGAGAACCAGATATGAATGTTGGTGTTTTTGGCAAGCCCCTGCGAACAGACATCGAGCAAGGAATTGCGGACTATGTCGAATGCGGCTATGGCCTGATAAAGGGCATGTTCTCGCCGGACGAAATCGATCGACTCGTGCGTGAATCAGATCGACTCTGGCAGCAGCATATGGGGGCCGGGGCTGGCAATTTACGCATTGGTATTCGCACGGATCTGTCGGGCAAGTTGGTACTCGATCGGCTGGATCCGGTCGTCGACATCTCCGAGACTTTCGCAGCGGTTAACCAGGACCGGCGATTGGTCGCGATCGCCGAGTCGGGGCTGGGCGAGGCGGTCACCGTGATGAAAGAAAAGCTGATCTACAAGTGGCCGGGGACCCGGGGGTTCGGGGCGCACCGCGATCAAGCTTACACGACGCCCAAGTCCGGCGTCCCGGGCGCAGAGGTTATGACGATCAGTATAGCGCTCGACCGTGCGACCCGCTTCTCTGGGCCCACGGAGTTCTTCCCCACTCTAAGGAACCGCGCTACGGCCGCACCGGCGAGCGAGCCGCGTGATGTCGATGAACGTGAACTGCATGGCGTAGCGTCGTGTATGCCCGAAAATGACCCTGGCGATGTCATCCTGTTCGACGGTCAGATCCCGCATCGGAGCGACTGGAACCGCAGTGATCATTGCCGTCGCATCTACATGATCAGCTATGTTCCCGCACGATATCCAGATGCGCGGCGAAACTACTATGCTGCCCGCATTTCCGAGCAGAAGGAGATGCGGCGAGATCTTGTGGAGGGATCAATCTTTTTCGAGTGAGGATCCCGGACGACCCGGTGCTTCTTTGCGATCCAAGTCACTTAGGACCAGATGAAGCATCCAGGTTTCGACCCGGAACTTGCAGGCGTGCCATTTTAGGCTGCTGTCCCAGAAACCTGGGCTATTTCCTCTGAACCTAAAGCCGTAACTGACCTCAACCACGGCCAGACCTCCGTCTGGCTTGTAGAGGATATCGCACGCTAGGCAGGAGCTGCCGAGCTTCTTGGCCAGACGAAACGCCATCGCGACAGCTTCAATGTCTACATGTTCGGGGCCATGTAAATGACGTCCGCTGCCTGATGCGCGAAAATCCCCAGGTCGTACCCATCGCCGGACTCCGTAGGCTTTGTCGCCAATGACGGTTATCCGCAGGTCTGAGTCGTTGTCGGGTGCAAAGTCCTGAAAAAGTACGTAGCCGGTCTGACGACCTAGTACCTTGGAGAAGCGCGGCGGATTAAAAAGACGCCCTATACCTTTAGCGACATCAATAGCATCGCTCTGGCCTTGCCGCCACTTGTAAATTCTTTCTTTAAGATTGTTCCAAGGACTGTAAACGGGAAGTCCCCGACCGAACGCGCGCCGTATCAGACGACGGGCTTGGTTCTCATTTCGTACAATCTGGACACGAGATGAGCTCGCTCCATGCCGCAACTTAAAGACCTTCGGATAGTCAGTTGTCGACGCCCACTCAAGTGCCGGTGTTCTTTCAACGAACACGTAGGTCGGTAGTCGTGGGATGTCCAGGGCTTCAAACAGGTACTTCTGCCCGATCTTGTCGTCGAAATGCCACGCCGTGCGAAAATCGGGAAAAACCGTCAGTCCGGCGTGCTCGAGCGCGAAGAGTATCTGTCGAGCAATGAGAATGTCCCGAGGATCCGAGTGTGAATGATGCCAGAGCAGTGCTCGACAATCCTTGACCTGCTCTACGATGTTATTCGCATAACAGTCGACGACTTTGTACGGGATACCGTTCTTTCGGCAATAATCGACCCAGTGCGGGTGAAAACCGGACCGACTGTCGTGAATAGCAAGCATTGTATTGATCACACTTCGCGGGTTTTGTTGGTCAGCTTCGCTTTCGATCCAGACATAGCTCAACGATCCATCCTTGGGGACTGAATGGACCTCCGTGCCAATTCAGATCTGCGTCCCAGTCCCCCCCGGCATGCGTCGTAGATCGATGCAATGAGGCCATGGCTGATTTCAACAACCGCAAGGCTGTGATCCAAAACAGCGGCACGGTTAACATAGCCGTCGCGAGCAGTATAGCTATGTCGCCGAACACATTCTCCGCCATCGTGTCCGGACACCACTTGCATTACGCTTAGGGTAGCATTGAGGCGTATCCGAATAACGAGTCGGATGATGATGTTGCTCATTGCGATGCCTGCAACGTTAATAACGGACACGGTCTTCCGATTCCAGCCCTGCTGTGGCTCGTTGTCAGATTTTCGTGATTTCGGAGGATATCGCCTGCTCACTTGGATCGCGGCCGGAAGTGTCTTCGGAACCCCTGATTACTTTCCTTTCTTCCGGGCGAACGTTACTCCGGTTCAGTTTCCAGCGGGTGATCCTCGTCCGGCCACAGCCAGCGCATCGAACCGGGATCCCCTGCGCGTCGCGCGAAGTACACGTAGACAAGCAAGCCGATGACGATCTACGTGCCGTCCTCAAACTCTTTGCAGGCTGATTCGTCGTCATCTTCAAGGGCGCACAGGCTCAGGTCGTCAAAATAGACCCCTTGGGAGGTGTTGGAGCCGGAGAAGTCGACGTAAAGCGTAAAGGCCTGAATGGTCCCGGCGCCTGCAGGAGCGGTCGCAATACCGGTATCCAGGAAGATCCATTGGCCGACCGGCGTCTGGTTGTTCACCTCATTCGACGTCTTGGCTCGGGCGGTCTTGCTGGCGACGGTCTCAACCGTTCCCAGGTCATGTCCATCAGCGTCGAAAAACGAGACCTGAACGATACCGAAAGCCGGTGTCCCCTGGAGTTCAGTGGGTGTTACGCCAAACCCGGTCAACCGCCACCGCGAGCCTGGGCTGGCCGGAAACTCTTGATAGCTGCCGGACACGGTGCCAACAAAAAACGGGTGATACGCCACTGTCCGACTGAAGGCCCCGTTGAACATGGACTGGCTGCCGCTGCGCGCTTCGTCCGTTGAGAACAAACTTTGTTCAAACAGAGTCCAGCCGCCTTCGTCGGGTGCCAGCTGAAGCTCGAAGCTCGTGTCCTTAAGGAGGTTATTGTCGTCGTCCGCGCGGGCGGCTTGGGGAGCGCAGACGAGCAAGGCACCAAGCAAAGTGATGCATGGGATCCGTATTGAGTGTTTCATGAGTCCGCCTCTCGTGGGAGAAAGAAATTCATTGGCGTGTATAAAGCGTAACACGACCCAATCCAGACCTGGCTAGGTACATACCCAAACTGCTTCCCCAGCTCCCGCTGCCAATCAACCCGGAAACCCGGCCTCATGCCGGGCTTTATGTCCTCACCGGTCACGCAAATTCCACGCGACTCCCGATGTTGGCCGCCAGAGTGCTAGAGTTCCGAAAACCGTAAACGCATTCGTGTCAAATTTCAGTCAAAGGACTCAGGAACGACCATGTCGGCCGATACAATTCCACTCAAGTTCCGGGAAAAACTCGGTTACGGCCTTGGTGACACGGCCTCGAACTTCTTTTTCCAGGTATTCAATTTATTCCTGCTCTATTACTACACCGATGTGTTCGGTCTGGCACCCGCCGCTGTCGGCACCATGTTCCTGGTTACGAAAGTTGTCGACGCAATCAGCGATCCGCTCATGGGCCTGATCGCAGACCGTACCAATTCCCGCTGGGGAAAATTTCGACCTTACTTGCTTTGGGCCGCAATACCGTACGGATTCTTCGGATACGCAATGTTTGTTTCGCCCGATTTGTCAGCCACCGGCAAGCTGATCTATGCGTACGCGACCTACACATTGATGATGCTGGCCTATACAGCAATTAATGTGCCGTATTCGGCATTGATGGGTGTGATATCTCCCTCGTCAATGGAGCGTACTAAAGTCGCCGCCTACCGTTTCATTTGCGCCTTTTCGGCTGGTTGGCTCATCGCGACGTTTGTTACGCCGCTGAAGAACCTACTCGGTGGTGGCGACGAAGAAATGGGATTCCGCCTGACCATGATGATTTTTGCAGCAATATCCATACTGTTGTTCTGGGTGTGTTTTGCGACGACCAAGGAGCGAGTGCATCCAGACCAGACGGGTTCCAATGTCCGATCGGACATGCGCACATTGTTCAGCAACGGCCCGTGGATCGCTCTGTTCTTTTCAGGTGTTTTTGCCTTGACGAACGTCGCGATGCGTGCCGGGTCCACGGTTTTTTACTTCAAGTATTATGTCGGTGACGACGGAACGCCGATCTTCCTTATTTTCGACAAGACCGCTGTGTTTTTGTCGTTGAGTACGTTTGCCTTGATTGGCGGCGTCATGATGACGCAGGTACTGTGCCGGCGATTCGATAAGCGCCACTTGATGATTGCGCTGACATTGGGCAACGCGGCTGCCATGTCCGCATTCTATTTTATTCCGTCCGACCAGTATTGGCTGATGGTGGCGATAGGATCGGTAGGTACATTCATTGCCGGGCCGACGCCCGCCCTGGTGTGGGCGATGTATGCCGATTGTGCCGACTACGGCGAATGGAAATCCGGGAGACGTACGACGGCGCTGATCTTCTCTGGCGCGCAGTTTGCACAAAAACTCGGCCTCGCGGTCGGCGCCGGATTGTCAGGCTACATCCTGTTCCTGTTTGGATTCGTGTCCAATCAGCTTCAAAGCGCTATGTCGATGGCTGGCATCCGACTGATGTTCAGTGTCTTCCCGGCCGTATTGGCCGTCCTAAGTGCGGTTGCCATTGTCTTTTATCGCCTCAGCGGCGACAAAGTACATCAGATCGAGCGTGAATTGGCGGGTCGACGTTGAGCGAACTGTGCATTCAATCTAGCTAGCCAATCAAATCTCTGTTTGTAAATCGTTCAACAGACGTGGCCCTGCCACGAGAAAACCGAACACACGACCTTGTACCGGGCATTCTTGTGGCTGCCGTCAGCGCATTCGATGTCCGCTTTGCCCCCGAACCCGACGCTCGCCTGCCAGACTCCTGAAAGGCCGCTTGTGACCCGAAGCGATTCGTCGCCACAGACGCAAAACGCGGCTATCGCTAACAGATCGCCTGGGGCCTTCGGGTAAACACCTATGGAAATTCTGGCTGGCTTGACCATACTGCTTCAGGAAAGGTTGTAGCCAGCGCCTGTGTGCCCTTGGAGAGACCCGGGGTGCCGTAACCCGGGCCTGTGACTTGGTGCACGCCAGTTGCCTTTACTGGGAGAATTCGATGTCCGCACCGTCCCTTATTCAGCCCCATACCTCGTGGTCCCACCTGCTTCGACTCGTTTGCGTGGTACTGCTGGCACTGCCCGCCGGAGTCAACGCTGATCACACAGCAGATCCGGGGAGCGTTGCGATCGTCGGAAGTCTTCAGAGCGAGTTCGGCTGCCCGGGAGATTGGCAGCCGGATTGCGCCGCGACAGAATTGACGTTTGACACCGAGGACGGGGTTTGGCAGGGCAGCTTCGACGTGCCGGCAGGATCCTGGGAATACAAGGCGACACTTAATGACAGCTGGGACGAGAATTACGGCGACCAGGCGGCGCAGAATGGTCCCAACATCGGGCTGAATCTCGGCTCCCCAACCACCGTCAAGTTCTACTACGACCATCAGACCCACTGGGTCGCCGACAACGTTAATTCTCGCATCGTAACGGCAGCCGGCAGCTGGCAGGACGAAATTGGCTGCCCCGGCGATTGGCAGCCGGATTGTCTGCGAGCCTGGCTACAGGACCCGGACGGCGACGGCATCTACATCCTCGAGACCGATCAGATTCCTGCAGGGAGCTATGAGGTCAAAGCCACGATAAACGAGTCCTGGTCCGAGAACTACGGGGCCGGCGGTGTTCAGGACGGCCCGAACATCGCCTTTGACGTGGCAGAGAACGAAACCGTCCTCTTTCGCTTCCGTTCGGCAACGAACCTGCTGACCGTCTCCGCGCCCGGACCGGCGACCTACGCGATCATCCACTACTATCGCGCCGACGGGGATTATGGCGATCATACGACCGGCGACTTCAACGACTTCTGGGGCCTGCACCTGTGGGGCGACGCCATTGATCCCGCCGAAGGCACACAATGGACGAACCCGAAGCCGTTTCTGGGAGAAACGGAGTACGGACGTTTCGCCTGGATCGAGCTCGCCCCCGGCGGCGGCACCGTCAATTTCATCGTCCATCGTGGCGACGCAAAGGACGGCACAGACGCTGATCGGTCGTTCGACGCCAATACCAATCCCGAGATCTGGCTGAAGTCGGGCGACGGTATCGAGTATTCGAACCAGGCCGCGGCGCAGGGCTTTGCCACCGTTCATTATCATCGGCCGGACGGCAACTACGGCAATCCGTCGAGTCCTGACTACAACGACTTCTGGGGCCTGCACCTGTGGGGCGACGCCATCGATCCCTCCGAAGGCACACAATGGACGAACCCGAAGCGCCCTAGCGGATTCGACGACTACGGCGCTTATTGGAATATCCAGTTGCAGGACCCCTCCCAGGCCCTCAACTTCATCATCCATCGAGGCGACGCCAAGGATCCAGGGCCGGACCAGAGCGTGATTCCGAGCGAGCTTCCCACCGCCTGGATCCAGTCAGGGGACGTTGAAATCTACGCCCAGCGGGGCGCAGCCGAGGATTACGCGCGACTGCACTACCACCGTCCTGACGGCGATTATGGCGACTACACGAGCAGCGATTTCAACGCTTTCTGGGGTCTGCATGTCTGGACCGGCGCGGCGAGCCCCAATCCGGCCTGGCAGGATCCCGTCCGCGCTTCGGGCTTTGATATCTTCGGCCCCTTCTTCGACGTTGCCCTGCTAGACGACGCAACGGAACTCGCTTACATCCTTCACCGCGGCGACACCAAGGACCCCGGTCCCGACCAGTTCCTCAATCTCGCGCTGGACGGCTATGAGGTCTGGCAGATCCAGGGCGCTGACCCCGAGGCCCCCTATGTCCTGCCGGTCCGCGGCGAGTTCGGCGGAAATGCCGGAGACCTTCGTCAGCAGCAGGCCTACTGGTTGGACGAGAAAACGATCGCCTGGGCTGTCGCCGGCGATCCCGACCTGATTTATGCGCTGCAATACGCGGCCGACGGCGGCCTGACGCCCACCGCGGATGGCATTGGCGGCGGAACGAGTGTCGAACTGACGCCCGGAACGCTCAGCGACGACGTCAAGGCCAAGTTCCCCCATCTTTCGGGCCTGCCGGCCCTTGAGCTTCCGCCCGACGCTCTGCCGATGGTTCCGGAGATCTTGCGCGGCCAGTTCGCCGTCTCTGCGCTCAACGCGGACGGGAAGTCGGTGGACGCGACCGGGCTGCAGATTCCCGGCGTCCTCGACGATCTCTTTACCTACCATGGCGATTTGGGCGTTGTATTCGACGGAGCGAGCCCGACCTTGCGTCTCTGGGCGCCGACAGCGAAGTCCGTGACCTTCCACCTGTTTGATGACGAAGACCTGGCTACGGGTTCGACAACCTACCCGATGACAGCCGATTCGGACGCCGGTGTCTGGCACATTGCCGGCTCCCCCGACTGGGCAGGTAAGTACTATCTCTTCGAGATCGAGGTGTTCGTGAATTCAACGGGGAATGTCGAGAACAATATCGTTACCGACCCTTATTCCTACAGCCTGGCCATGAACAGCGCGCGCAGCCAGATAATCGACCTGCGTGATGCGGCGCTCAAGCCATCGGGCTGGGACTCGCTCGTGAAGCCGTCGCTGGCGGCACCGGAAGACATTTCAATTTACGAGCTGCACGTGCGTGACTTCTCGGCGAACGACCCGTCAGTACCTGACGCGTTGAAAGGGACCTACACGGCATTCACGCTCGATGGCAGCTACGGGACGATGCACCTCGGGGCCCTGGCGGCCAGCGGGCTCTCCCATGTGCACCTGCTGCCCGTATTCGACATCGCGAGCGTCAACGAGGACAGGGCCGCATGGCAGGCACCCGATCCAACGGTGCTGGAAACGCATCCCCCGGACTCCGAATTTCAGCAGGCCGAAGTCTCCGCGTACGAGAATCTCGACGGCTTCAACTGGGGCTACGACCCCTGGCATTACACGGCGCCGGAGGGCAGCTATGCCACCGATCCCGACGGCACGGCACGCGTGCTGGAATTCCGGGAGATGGTCCAAAGCCTCAACGAGACGGGACTTCGGGTGGTGATGGACGTGGTTTACAACCACACCAACTCAGCCGGCCAGAACGAGAAATCGGTGCTCGACAAGATCGTGCCGGGCTACTACCAGCGCCTCAACGATCGCGGCGACGTCGAGACCAGCAGCTGCTGCCCGAACACGGCGACCGAGCACAACATGATGGAGAAGCTCATGATCGACTCGCTCGTCACGTGGGCGCGCGAGTACAAGGTGGATGCCTTCCGCTTCGACCTCATGGGTCATCACACCCGAGCAAACATTCTCAATGCGCGCGCGGCGCTGGACGCCCTGACGCTCGCCGAAGATGGCGTTGATGGCTCCGCAATATACCTTTACGGTGAGGGCTGGAATTTCGGTGAGGTGGCGGATAACGCTCGCTTTATCCAGGCGACGCAGGCCAACATGGCAGGCACCGGAGTCGGCAGCTTCAACGACCGGGTGCGGGATGGCGTGCGCGGCGGCGGCCCCTTCAGCGGCCTGCAGGAGCAAGGCTTCGCGACCGGGCTTTATTATGACCCCAACGGCACCCCGCAAGGTGACGAGTTAAGCGAACTGCTGCGCCGGACCGACTGGATCCGCATCGCCCTGACCGGCAACCTGGCCAACTACGTGCTGCAGGACCGCAACGGGAACATCGTTCCAGGTTCGGCGGTCGACTACCAGGGTCAGGCGGCCGGGTATACCCTCGATCCGCAGGAGATCATCAACTACGCTTCGGCGCATGACAACGAGACTCTGTTCGACGCGGTGCAGCTGAAAGCGCCCGCCGCGAACGACATGGTGGACAGGGTACGCGCGCACAACATCGGCCTCAGCGTAATTGCGCTCGGCCAGGGCGTGCCGTTCTTCCATGCCGGCAGCGACCTGCTGCGTTCGAAGTCGATGGACCGCGACAGCTTCAATTCGGGCGACTGGTTCAACCGGCTGGACTTCACCTACCAGGACAACAACTGGGGTGTCGGCCTGCCCGTGGCCGGCAAGAACGCAGCTAATTGGCCGATTATGCAACCGCTGCTGGCCGACCCGGCGCTCGATCCCGACGCGACGCATATCGAAGCCGCCGTCGACCACTTCCAGGAGATGCTTCGGATCCGCCGGAGTTCGCCACTTTTCCGCCTGCAGACGGAGTGGGAGGTATCGGACCGACTCGCTTTCCACAACACAGGCCCGTTTCAGATTCCGGGGCTGATCGTGATGAGCCTTTCCGACGACCTGGGTTCTGTCGATCCGGCCTTTGAGCAAATTATCACGCTCTTCAACGCAGGCAGCGACACCGTTTCCTTCACGGGCGGCGAATTCGTGGGCATGCCGTTGACACTGCACCCTGTGCAGGGCATTTCCAACGACGCAATCGTGCGGGCCTCCGATTTCGATTTGACGACCGGCACCTTCGATGTGGCTGGCCGCACGACGGCTGTGTTCGTCCTCCCGCGCGATCCCACCGCGCAAATCGACGTAATCATCGACGCGATTGAGGATCTGCTGGCAGACGGCGCGGTCAACAGTGGTCAGGCCAACTCGTTGATCCGCAAGCTCGAGAATGTCCAATCGCGGATCGCAAGTGGGCGGATCGAACCCGCGATCAACCAGCTCAACGCCTTCGTAAACGAGGTCTCGGATTTCGTCGCGACCGGGGTGCTGAGTATGGCGCAGGGCGACGCACTCATCGCGGCCGCCAATAACGTGATCACAGACCTCCGGGGCTGAATAGCGCTACTTGAGACGCCTCCGGTTTGAGAGTCTTGGAACAGTGCGCTCCGAGGCCGGCGCAGCCGGCCGACATAACTGAGCGGCGAAGCCGCGAGGGCAATCAGGCCTGCGCGACCAGGAAACCGAAAGCCCGGTCTAGTGCCGGGCTTTCTCGTGCCCGTAATCTTCTTATTCGATACCCGCTTTACGCCCGAAACTGGTCATTCGGCTAAAATGAGTTAGCAGGGCCGCTACTGACCCATTGTCGCCATTCTCGACTAGCCTCTACCAGGTCGCCCATATGTTACTAGGAGGAATCCTCTGTGGGTTCTTTGCGGTCACAGCGCAATATCTCATTTTCTGTATAGAAGGTGCAGGCATTCTCCAACGCCTTCTCGAGCCGCTTTCGGCCACGATGGATGCGGGCCTTGGCTGTGGCGAGTGATGTGCCGCAGACATCGGCTGTCTCCTGTGCCGTCAAGCCTTCGAGATCATGCAGAACGAGCGCCGCACGGTAATCCTCGGGAAGGCCGTCCATCACTTCGCGAACGCAGGCGTTCATCTCGTCGACGATGAACGCCTCACTGATATCTGCGTGCGGGTCCCAAGGCTCTTTTGTCTCGTCAAGTTCAATCATGTTTCGACGCTGGTCAGGCCGGCGGAAATGGTCGTATGCGGTCCGGGTCGCGATCGTGTAGGCCCAGGTCTTGAGACTGGACCGGCCTTCGAATGTGGCGAGCCCTTTCGATATCTTGATCAGGGATTCCTGTAACAAGTCTTCGGCAGTCGCCGGGTCTCCGACCATTCGCTCAAGGTAAGAGCCGAGGCCGGGCGAGAGTTCCCGGACGGCCTCTTCAAAAGCAGTTGCGGTCATTGAAGTACCTCTTGGACTAAATTTCTGCAATTCTACCCGCAACAGCTCGACCTATTGTCGGGATTCTCGTCAACCTTGGTTGCAGCAGCACCGTCAACCTGGTCGAGCGGGCACCGGCCATCGTCCAACACCTCACCCTCCGTGCCATCGACGATGCCCTTCGCTGTCGACAGGACTTTTGCAGCGGGTTTCTGCCGTACGAAGTCTGCTGCATTGAATGCCAGCCGCAGCTCCCAATTCTCGATGCCTGCTGCCATTGCTTTGGGCACAATTGTCTCGACACACGGCACGCAGTTACTCCCGATAGCAGCACCAAGGGCCACGAAGAGCTGTTCTCTTTCGTTCAGTGATTTCATCGCCTTTCCTCCTCAATACAGATCTGGGTGATTCACTCCTTTAGACGTATCGTCTCGCACAATGGATACAAAGATGAGAAGTCGAGCCGGTAGCGTTCGTCTGATTATGTTCCCCAATGATGTGACCGTCTGGAGATGGCCAATTGCGGCCGGCCAGGTGCCAAGATATTGAGCGTCTGCTTCTGGCCGGGAGTTGTCGGACGCTTGGCATCAGCTGCAATTTCCGGTTTACTCACCTTCCAGCCATTCAAACAAGATTGCTCCGAGGTAACCCATGAGGCGGAGAATTATTGCTGCTTGTTTTCTAGTTTGGGCCGGCTCCGCGTTGGCCGGCGCCTGGGACACAGGTTCATTTGACAACGACGATGCCTTGGATTGGATTTGGCAGTTATCCGAGAGCAATGACCTGACTGTTGTAAAGGACACCCTTCAAACCGTCGCCAAATCATCCGGCTATGTTGAAGCACCAACCGCAAGTATGGCTATCGCTGCTGCTGAGGTTGTTGCTGCGTTGAGAGGAAATCCCAGACCGGATCTTCCTGTCGAAGTATCAGAATGGGTGCAATCGAATCAGGTGCCGGTAGGTGATGACCTTCTGAAGACTGCACGAAAAGCGATCGAGAGTATCAAGAAGGAAGACTTGTCGGAGCTGGCACAGCTTTGGTCGGAATCGGGAGAATTGGAGAGAGCCTGGCAGGAAGACCTGAAGGATCTGCTGCAGCGTCTGCAATAGCCGGCCGATACTCGTCACCATGCCGGGCTAATCTCGACGGGCCGCTATCGGTGAAAGCAGACATTATCGCCTGGGTGACTATTAGAAGTTCAGGCAATACAGGCTGAGAACGCCAATGGGTAGGGTAACTTGGCGACCAACAGGCGTCCGTTTGACGAAAAGACAATCCGATAATTGCCGAGCCGCAATACGGGCTACAAGTCTAAGCAATCGGCTTCAGGACAATGTCCTCGGTAGACTACGGGATAAATCGGGGAATCCCATTGAAATGACACCGTCACAGGTTAGGTCTGCTGAAATCTTACCAAACAAGGCTTTGCCCAACTTGAGTGCGGTAGAACAAACAAATATCGACCAGGACGATCCATCTTCAATTTCAGATGCAGAGCTAGAAGCCATCATTAAGGCATCGCGAGACAAGGTGCGATCAATCAAGGGCAAACGGTAAGGGTAGATGGAGATTAGCCCTGAAAAAGGTCCTTCAAGCGGTCTTTGAGGGCATGAAATCAAATATTGGAGTACCCAGTTACAGACCGGGCAGTTCCCGCTGAAATGGGTCCCATCCAGAGGGGGGCAGCCCAAAAAAAGCGTTTTCAGAATACTGTCATGAGGGTGCTAGTCACGCTGGCGAAAAACAAAAGGGAACATATCGCAGGTACAGATCGAGGCTCGCACTTCATGCCGGAAATCGACGACGAAGTCCTTGTCAGATTCGTTAACGGCGATATGGAGTGACCGATGCCCTACCACTAGCCCTAATCTCCGCTATGCGTTCGATGGCAGCGATTCGGGTGATAGAGTTCTGAGGGGCCGCTTTACCCTCGATAGCAGCCCCTGGGCGGTTAAACTGGCGACTGACTGCTACTGACCCAAAGCGGAAGTTTACCTCTGGCCCGATTCCTGCCCGATCAGCTCTACGTTATCGCAAGCCGTCTTAAGGGTAAAACCGGGG
>JAOTUB010000071.1 GCA_029864095.1 Gammaproteobacteria bacterium
ATTCCGGTACTTTTTTTGCAACAACCGCGACGGCGAAGAAGCGTGTTCGGGACATTCTTCATCGTCATGTCTCGATCCTGCTTGGGGGAGCTCGCTCCGATGCGCGTTACTTCCGATGAGCAGTGTCCCGGGCGCGGTCCTACTCGTCCGTAATTGGTGAATCGAAATCCTGTGCTTCGGGCTGTTGCAGCCCGTCCGAGTAGTAGATGCGGCCAGCGGCGTCGATGACGATGCTTTCGTAATCCGGTAACGTCGCGATCAGGCGCAGACCCTGGTCGACCCCCATGACAAATACCGACGTCGACAGTGCGTCGGTGATGACCGCATCCGGACCGAACACGGTCGCACTATGCACACCGCTTGCCGGAGCGCCGGTTCTCGGCTGAATAATGTGGTGGTAGCGAACATCGCCCTCCTCGAAGTAGCGTTCATAATCCCCCGACGTGGATATGGCCTCATCCTCGAGTGGCACCGAAATGGCGACCTGCCCTTCATTTCGTGGATCGCGTATTCCAACCATCCAGGGCTGGCCTCTACGATCGCCAAGCAACCGCGAATCTCCTCCGGCCGTCACGATCGCGTTCTGAATGCCGTGCATGCGCAGGATGTCGACACCGCGTTCCACGACGTAGCCTTTCGCAATTCCGCCGAGATTTATGCGCACGCCTTTTTCCCGAAAGCTGACCGTGCCCGCAGCCTGGTTGAGATCAACGAGCCGGTAGTCGATGTGCTGGCGCTCGGCCTCGATGGTCTCGGCGTCCGGTCGCTGGTGTTTGCGAAAGTCATAATGCTGCCCGACGCTATCGTAGGTAATGTCGAAAGCGCCAAGCGTCAGCACTGAAATATCGAGCGAACGACGAATAATCAGAAACAGTTCGTCACCTGCGACCACAGGCTCTTCCGCTGCGAGACGATTGATCTCGGATATGCGGCTGTCCTCGATGTAGGTGCTCATGAGCTGATTGATACGCTCGACCTCGGCAAAGACCTGATCGACGAGCTGCTCGCCGACCGCCGGGTCGTCATGCCACAGCAATACGCTGACCTCGGTGCCCATCAATGGCCGCGCGTCGCCAACCCACTCGGCCTGCACAGGGATTGAAATCGCGAAGATCGCCACCATCGCTAGTACTGGCTTTGCGCGGGCGTTATGCTTCCAAATTCGAATTTTCGACAAGGAGCGGGACAGTGATTGCATTCCTGATATTCCTCGGCATTCTTGCCGCGATTGTGTTCTGGGGCATTGGCATTTACAACCGGTTGATCAACGAACGCAACCGCGTCAAGAATGCTTTTGCTCAGATCGACGTACAGCTTACCCGTCGCTATGACCTGATTCCAAACCTTGTTGAAGCGGTCAAAGGTTACATCAAACACGAGCGCGAGACGCTCGAAGCCGTCATCACCGCGCGCAATGCCGCATCATCCAGTCTCGAGGCCGCCAAGGCCGACCCGTCCAATGCCGAGGCTATCAAGAAACTCGGTGCATCAGAAGGTGCCCTGGCTGGCGCGCTTGGTCGGCTGTTTGCCCTGTCTGAAGCTTATCCTGATCTCAAAGCAAATCAAAACATGATGCAGCTTCAGGAAGAGCTCGCAACTACTGAAAACAAGGTTGCGTTCTCACGCCAGGCCTTCAACGATTCAGTCCTGCAATACAATAATTCGGCGCAGAATTTCCCGAATAATGTGATCGCCGGGTTCTTCAGATTTGAGCTGGCGAGTTTTCTCGAAATCGACGCGGAAGAGAAGCGTGACGTGCCCGAGGTTTCGTTTACCTAGCCCCCGGCGTCCGCCCGAGCGATCGGAGCCACGTTGAATTTTTTTGATGCGCAGGATCAGGCCCGCCGCACAACGCGGCGGCTTGTTTTTGTCTATGTTCTTGCGACAGCTCTGATCGTTGTCGGCGTTACGTTCATTATCGGCGCTTCGCTGTTCTTATTTTCCGACATGGGGCGGGGCATAGATTCCGCCAGGTTCGTTCGTGACTATTATCCGCTTCTGCTCGGTGTCGCCGCGTTCGCGACGCTTTTCATACTCGGCGCGACCGCATATAAGACCGCCGCCCTTTCCGAAGGCGGCGGCCGTGTCGCGACAGATATGGGCGGTACGCTGGTGCCTCCAAATGTACAGGACCCGCTGCGTCGCAGGCTACGCAATGTCGTCGAGGAAATGGCGATCGCATCCGGCATGCCGGTGCCGGATATCTATGTCCTCGAGCAAGAGAGTGGCATCAATGCATTCGCCGCCGGCTACGCGCCGGGTGACGCTGCGATTGCGGTCACCCGAGGCGCACTGGAGCTGCTCAACCGCAATGAGCTGCAAGGCGTAATCGGTCATGAGTTCAGCCACGTACTGAATGGCGACATGCGGCTCAATATTCGTTTAATGGGCGTGCTGTTCGGCATCATGGTACTCGGACTGATCGGCCGCATGATCCTGCGCGGTGGTCGCCACACCGGATTCGCGACATCCCGCCGCGGCAAAGGCGCTGGTGCGGTTCTGATCATCGGCCTCGGCCTCACTATTCTCGGTGCCGTGGGCGTGTTCTGCGCCCGGGTAATCAAGGCCGGCGTCTCCAGACAGCGCGAGTACCTCGCGGATGCCTCGGCGGTGCAATTTACGCGCCAGACCGACGGTCTGGCCAATGCCCTGAAGAAGATCGGTGGATACGGTGGCAGCTCATTGTTACGCGCAACGGATCCCGAGGAAGTCAGCCATATGTTGTTTGGCATCGGCTCCAGGCTGAGCGGCATGTTCGCGACGCATCCGCCACTGACCGAACGAATCCAGGCGCTAGATCCGAACTTCAAAGCGAGTGACTACCCGACAGTCGACCTGCGCTTGCGCAGCCCTGTAGAGGACGACTCGACCGTATCTGCAGCGCACGAAGGATTGACGACTGCGCTGGCAGGCGGATCCGCCGCCACATTGTCCGAATCGATTAATGACATGGTCGGCGATCCCGAAGTTCAACATGTCACATTCGCCTCGCACCTGCGACGCTCCGTGCCGGGGCTGCTTTATGACGCCGCGCATTCACACGAGCTGGCCTACCTGCTGGTCATCGCTCTGATCCTTGATGGCAGCGGTCGCACGACCGAACGCCAACTCGCGCTCACCGAGGAACAGCTCGGTCGCGAACGCACGCAGCTGATTCGCCAGTACTACGACGGGATCTCGAACACCGGCGCAGAGTATCGGCTGCCGCTCATGGGAATAGCGTTCCCTGCGCTGAAACTCCGACCCGCACCGCAGTTAGGCTACTTAATCGATCTCGCCGGACGTCTGATTGAAGTCGATGGCCAAGTTGATCTTTACGAATACTGTTATTACCGAATTCTCGTGAGCAGTCTCGGGCAGGCGAACGACCCGTCGGGTCGCCAGAAACGTCGTCATGGGGCACGCGAACCCGTGCGCCGTGCGGCAGCAGACCTGCTGCGTGTCATTGCGAGGCATGGCCACACGGATGATGCGGAGCGCAGGCGCGCTTACGCCGCTGGTATTTCAGTTTTCGGCAAATGGGGCCGCGATTTCGCGTACGAGGCCGACCACGAGTACTCGGTCGCCGTACTCGACAAGAGCCTCGAAATGCTGCTTTCGCTCGACGGCGATAGCATACAGATGCTGCTAAAGGCCGTCACGGCTGTAGTCATGTCAGACAAGACGCTGAGCGTGGCCGAGACAGAACTGATACGGGCAATCTGCGCGAGCCTGGACTGTCCGTTGCCACCGATTCTGATCGATAGATAGTTAACGGCGTTAATGCTGAGCCACGGCTCGAATTGGCGTATTATTGAACTCCCATCGCAATTCCCTCTCTATTCAATTATGAGCAATAAATTGAGCGACAAATCATGCATGGCAGTCCTGGTGGTAGTGGGGCTTCTACTGACAATTCCGGCAGCCGCCGCGACCCGTGAAGAACGCCGCGTCGCCGATGCAGCCGACGTTCTCGACCAGTTACTGCGGATCCCTGAGCAGTCGATTCCGCCGGCCCTGCTTTCGAGAGCCTACGCCGTCGCGGTCATTCCGAATGTCGTCAAGGTCGGATTCGGCCTCGGGGCCCGCCGCGGACGAGGGATCATTGTGGTTCGTCAGGATGACAATTCCTGGAGCAATCCTGCCTTTGTCACGATGACAGGCGGCAGCATCGGCTGGCAGGTCGGTGCGCAATCGACAGACGTCATTCTCGTGTTCAGAACCCGCAAGGGCGTCGAGAATATTGCTAACGGCAAGCTGACTCTGGGCGCCGATGCCTCGGTCGCAGCCGGACCCGTCGGTCGTCAGGCGTCTATTGCAACCGATATTCAGTTTCAGGCCGAGGTCGTTTCCTATTCGCGCAGCCGCGGCTTGTTTGCCGGCGTCGCGTTCGAGGGTGCCGGCGTCACAATGGACCGCAAAGCTAATGCGTCGTTTTATGGCTCGACAACCATGACGCCAGAAAAGATATTTGTCAGCTCGCCCAATATCGCGCCGGACATCGCAAACGAGTTTGTGCAAATTCTGACAGCGCAGACTGCTCGATTGCCGACCAAGCCGGGTATGCGGGCGGGTACCACAGCCGCTCCGGGCGTTGTGGACGAAGAATCCGCAAATGTGCGGACCTTCGGTATGCCGGACTCCGAGGAAGACGAATACGATCCGAACTACTAAGCGAACCGCCCGTCCGCGTTGAACGAAAAGATCCGACAAGTGCAGGAACTGGCCGAGTTGATCGGCCCGAATATTTACCTTCAGGCACTGGTTATTGCCGTGGTATTCATTGCGATCGGCAAGGCCGCGGACTGGATTATCTCGAGAACCATTGGCAAGTTGGTCAGTCGCTCGAAAAACGATGTTGACGATCGTATCGTCGGTCTGCTGCACCGGCCGATTTTCCTCTCATTTGTACTACTCGGCCTGAGTCTTGCAACACAACGTCTGCAATTACCGAGCCCGCCCGAATTCATAACGCTGGGTGCTCTGAAGACGATCGCTATCGTCATTTGGTACAACATGCTCCGTCACCTGACCGACATCCTGGTCGACACGGCGCAGCGAAATCGCGACAGCCGACTGGTGCAGAACGGAATGCTTCCGCTCATACAGAACGTCATCAAGGTCGTTCTGTTTGCCATGGCAATCTATTTTGTTTTCCTTGCCTGGAACATCAATGTCACCGCCTGGGTCGCATCAGCCGGTATCGTCGGCCTGGCGCTCAGCTTTGCAGCCCGTGACACCTTGTCGAACCTGTTTGCTGGCGTTTCCATTGTTATGGACGCACCATACAAGAATGGCGACTACATCATCCTTGAATCCGGCGAACGCGGCATCGTGACGCATATCGGCTTGCGCAGCACTCGCATCCTGACGCGCGACGACGTCGAGATAACCGTGCCGAACGGCATCATGGGCAACAGCATGATCACGAATGAGGCGGGCGGCCCGTCAGAAAGGCACCGTATTCGAATCGCTGTCGGCGTTGCATATGGTTCGGATATGGATCACGTCATAGCGACACTCGAGAAAGTTGCCACCGATCATTCCGAGGTCTGCCGCAATCCGGCACCGCGCGTCAGATTTCGTCAATTCGGCGAATCGAGTCTTGATTTCGAACTTTTATGCTGGATTGAGAGACCTGTCGACCGTGGCCGCCTACGGCACGAACTTGGCTGTTCAGTCTATAAAGCATTCAACGATAACGACATCGCAATACCGTTCCCGCAGCGCGATCTGCACGTGCGGACGATGCCGGATACGACTTAGGTATTGTCGAGCTAGTTGCCGGATTCTGTGGTGCGTTTGCGCAATTCTTCACGAATTGCGTCAAGGTTACTACTCGGCGGCTGCGACTCTGCAACGGGCGCATTGCCGCCGTCGGGTGTCGGTACAGACTGGGTCGGCGCCCGCGCTTCATCTGCAGCTTCGACGGGATCAGGCATAACCGCGCTCGGGGCATTGGCGGCCGGATCGACCACATCGGTTGCGTCATCCGGTGTCGGCGGAAGCTCGCCGAACTGGGCAAGGTATTCGGCTTCTTTTCGCACGCGCTCGGCTTCTGCCGCGCGTCGGCGGGCCTCGGCTGCGGCTTGCTGCGTGCGCCGCAATGCCTGGCGCTTCCTGTCCGACTGCGCCTCGAACGCATCGCGCCGCTCTCGCTCCTGCTTGGCCTCGATGATCGAAACTGCCTGGCGGGCATTGACGCATTCGGCATCATAGCGAGACTCGACTCGATTCTGTGCACAGCGGACCACCACAGCCTCGAGCATGATCGGATCGTCCATGAACTCGTTAACCGATCGGGGCGGTGGCTCCTTGGCGCAGCCCGCAGCGATCACGAATCCGCACAGCAGCAATGACACACGATTCTTCATTTTTCGTCGTCGCCAATCCTAGAATTGCTTAATTGGTATAGTTTTCAGCGTCCTGCAATTCCGCATCATAGCACCGCTGTCAATATGTGAAATGGCGCGAGTTCGCAGTTTTCGGCGCGAATTCGACGCTAACGGGCTATAGTGGCGCGGCCAGGACTAAGGACCGCGATTGACGTGACAGAATCGAGCCAGTTTTCGCTACTCGGCCAGCGCCGTTTCGCTCCATTCTTCATCACGCAGTTCCTCGGTGCCCTGAACGACAACGTTTTTCGCAACGGTCTCGTGATCCTGATCACGTTTCAGGGTGTTCTTGTACTCGGCATGAATCACAGCCAGCTCGCTAATACCGCTGGCGCGCTTTTCATCCTGCCATTCTTCCTGTTTTCGGCGACCGCAGGCCAACTGGCCGACAAATACGAAAAGTCGATGCTCATGCGGCGCATAAAACTGCTTGAGATCGGCCTCATGCTGATCGCTGCGGTTGCTTTTTTGACGCAAAGCTACTCGCTGCTGCTCAGCGTGCTGTTTATGATGGGCTGTCAATCGACGCTGTTCGGTCCCGTCAAATACGCCTACCTGCCGCAACAGCTCGTGCCCGCGGAGCTGGTAGGTGGCAATGCACTTGTCGAGGCAGGAACATATGTCGCCATTATTGTCGGACTGATCATCGGTGGGCTGACCGTGGCGATCGATCCACTAAATCAGACTCTGTTGTCAGCATGTCTCGTCGGATTCGCATTGTTCGGCTACCTCGCAAGCCGCCAGATACCGATAACGAGAGCTGTGGATCCCGAATTAATAATAAGCTGGAACGCGTGGACTGAAACGTGGCGCATCGTCGGCTTTGCCCGCGAAGAGCGAAGCGTGTTCTTGTCAATTCTTGGCGTCTCGTGGTTCTGGTTTTTCGGCTCCGCGATGACTTTGCAGATGCCGGCATACACGTTGGACATCCTCAACGGGAACGAAGCAGTCACAACCAGCCTGCTCGTCGCGTTTGCCATCGGTGTCGGCGTTGGCTCGCTGCTATGTGAGCGGATGTCGGGCCACCGTATCGAACTCGGTCTCGTCCCTTTCGGTTCGATCGGACTCAGCCTGTTCGCCATTGATCTTTATTTCGCACAGCCCGTCGACAACGTTCAGCAAGTCGCTTCCGTCGGTGAGTTCCTCGCACGTGATGGAAGTTGGCGCATTCTTCTGGACCTGAGTTTGCTCGGTGCTTTCGGCGGCTTCTACAGCGTGCCGCTTTACGCACTGATACAGAGACGATCCAAGCGCCAGCACCTTTCGCGCATCATCGCAGCGAACAACATCATTAACGCTATCTTTATGGTTGTGGCGTCAGCGTTGTCCATTATCGTTCTGAACCTCGGTTTTTCGATTCCCGAATTGTTTCTGATACTTGCGGCACTGAACGTTGCAGTTGCCGTCTATATCTATTCGCTTCTACCAGAATTCCTGATGCGATTTTTGGCGTGGATACTCATCAACGTCTTTTACCGAATTCGGCCTACCGGCCTGGAGAACGTCCCGGATCAAGGACCTGCCGTCGTCGTCTGTAATCATGTCAGCTACATGGATCCGATATTGTTGTCAGGATCGATACAGCGGCCGATGCGCTTTGTCATGTACTACAGAATCTTTCAGATTCCGCTACTGCGGTTCTTTTTCGAAAACATGCGGGCCATTCCGATCGCAGGCGCGATGGAAGATGAGCAGCTAATGAACGAAGCGTTCGAACGAGTTGATGAGGAACTGGCGGCCGGTAACATCGTCTGCATTTTTCCGGAGGGTGGCATTACGCGCGATGGCGAAGTGCAGCGATTCCGACCGGGAATCGAGAAGATCATTGCGCGACGCGCCGTTCCGGTTGTGCCCGTCGCATTGGGAAGACTATGGGGCAGTTGGTTCAGTCGCCGCTCGGGCGGTGGCATTCGCACAGTACCTGGGCGTCTTCTCGCACGAGTTCCGATTACGGTCGGAGAGGCAGTACCCGCGAGAGACGTTACTGCCGCAAGGCTCGAGCTGCTTGTCAGGACATTGCGCGGCGACGATCGATGATCATGAGCCGCCGCGGTGGTTCGTCAATCTTGCTCCGAAAGCGGCTGTGCGCGTGCGAGTTTTCGGTTCCACTCTTCAATCAGCTGGTCCTTTTTGCCAAACAAGCCCGGGCCCTGCGGACTCGTGAATCTCAAATCGGCAAGTTGTACGAAACCGTCACCTGCGATCGGCAGTAAAAGACGGTTGCCGAGCGCCGCACCGTCCTTCGCAACCGGCCCACCAAAGATCATTCGCGCATTGTCGAGCGCCTTCGGCGCGAGTATTGCATCGATCCAGACCAGGCCGGCCACGGAGGCGCTGGCACGGTGAATCCAGTTCGAGGTGCGAAACAGCACGCGCAGTCCACCGGGAGCAAAAGTCACCTCCTCCACCGAGTCGGGTAATTCCAGCACCATCTCGCCAATACGGCCTTCAGCAAGGCTGAATTGCTGGGCCCTATTGTTCTGATCGACCAGAACCAAAATTTGTGAGCGCGGTGATGCTTCAAGCCATCGGATGGCCAGGTCACTCTGCCACAACGTTTGCATCCCCCAGGTGTCCGCAGCCTCGCGCGCAATCACGCGCAACGCGCCTGATTCACTGCCGACATACACGTGGCCGCTGTCAGCGAACGTCAGGCTTCTGTGCCGTTCGCCCAGATCGAAACGCGCCAGCAACTCGCCTGAGCCCACATCGACAATTTCGACGCTGTTCCCGTTAAGAACGCTGAGCAAATCCGCGTCGGGCGAGAACGCGAGTCTTTCGACCGGGTCGCCCGCAATATCGACCATATACGAATTCGGCAGACCGTCAGCCGTATTCCATATTCGTATTGTGTTGTCGTCCGCTGCACTCGCCGCGAGTTTGCCATCTGCGCTGACAGCCAGATGCCGCACATCGACGCTGTGACCGAAAAAACTAACGTCCTGGCTTTTTAGTGCGAGCGCCTGTTTGCCCTTATCAGCCGGCACTATATGTACGTTGCCGCGATGGTCACCAATGATGATCGACGCTGCATCAGGAGTCGACACGGCGACGGCGTCGCCTGACGGCGGCCAGATCATCGAACTCGAAATAAGGTCAATTGCATCATTTTGCGCCGGGCGTACAGGCGCGCGCCAGAAACGGGCGGCACTGTTCATGCCACCGGTTACCACGATCTGTTCATCTGTGCTGAACGCCAGCGGACGTGCGCCATCGCTTGGGCCCCCTGATCCGAGTCGCGGTCCAAGCAGTTGACCGTCCAGGCTGTCATAGACCTGATACCCTTTGGCCGGCCGGCCGACAAGCACTTTGGTTCCGGACGGCGAGAAACTGAGCTGCCATCGGCCCGCGCCGAACTCCTCCAGCAACGGCTGCGAGGGGCGATCGATGCGCCACAATGACGCGCCTTGCTCGCCATACACCGCACCCAGGACCTGCCCGCCCGTTGCAAGGCTTATCTTGCTCGGCTGCGCTCCCAGGCCAATCTGCGCGATCAGCGATCCATCGCGAAAATTCCACACGCGCACTGCCTGATCATAGTCCGCAATCGCTATTCGGTTACCGCCGGAATCCAGCGAAACGAGTGCCGGTGTACCCGCGATTTCGAGCGTCGCGTCGATCGAGACACTGTCAAGCGACCAAAGCTCGAACGTCGTGTCACTGTCGCTGCGGCGTTGTACAAAGAGATGCGTTCCATCGGCAGTGAGCACGGATGAGGCACTGGCAGCACCGACCTCCAGCGTCGCAACGCGATTGCCGGTCGCCGTGTCCCAGAGATGGACTGAATCCTGCGTCGCCGTCACGAGCTGCCTCGCGCCGGCGCTCAGACCGATAAGCTGCTCGAGCTCATTCACAGCAACAGCGCGCACTGGCTTGGCAAAGGCAAGGTCCCAAACCCTGGCACTGTCGCTTTGCATTGCCCGAGCTACCGCAAACCTTCCGTCGTTACTGAACCACAGATTGTCCGTCTCGCGTTCCACCGGATCCGGAATATTCAGTCCTCGCTGAAAATACTCGACGAGCCCTTGCGAGTTGAGGTTGAGATTCCAGCCAACCAGCCGACCTCCGACGCCGAGTTCCTCATCACGCACGCTCAGGCTCCACGTGCCGTTAAGCGGCTCGCCAACGAGTTCGCGCAACTGCGCTGCAGGGATGCGCAGATCTTCATTGGAAGAGGCAAGGTCGACTCTTGGATCCACCTCCACGGCACGACCCGAAGGCGCAATAACCTTGATGCGCAGATCGCTGGCACGAGCGTGGCTCAGATTGATCGTCAAACCGATGCGACTGACCTCCCCCTCCCGGTCGACGACCACGCGGCGCACGAGCGGTGACACCTCGAGAGCCGTTATCGTCCAGCTTTCACGACGCTGCAGCCCTTGTGGTTCCAGCGACCATTGGAGCACTTCGGCCGCGCGCGTTTCGGTTAAGAGCAGGCTTTCAGGATTGAATTCGACGTCGCCCCTCCCTTCGTCCGCGAGACTGGCCAGCAGCAGCGGGTAGTCGTCGCCAAGCAGCATTGCCGCACGATTGCGCCGCCGTGCGGTCGACAGCACCAGCGACTCCAGTGATGCTAGCAGTGCGTCGTCGCGACGCTCCTCACGCGACGCGTCGTCAACACGCATGTCCCAGAATCTGGCGCGCAATTCATCCGGCAACCGCTCAGCGTCCGGCAGTTTTGCAGCCATGTCCGCAATCACCGCAATCTGTGCCGCACTGGTCGCGGTCTTCGCCCGGCTCAGCAGAAAGCTGCGATACACATTGTCTGCCGACTCCACATGCCCGGGGAAAGACCGGAGATTGGTATAGGCGGCCTCCGCCGACTCCAGCGCCACGGTGTCGGATGTCAGTATTCTGACGTAGCCCTTCGGCAGCAGCTGCGTGTACCAGAATGGCAACGCTATGATGCCCAAAATCACTGCGGCCGCGATCGCCGGCGTACGCCAGTGCGTTGGCAGGTTCTCATTCGCCCAACGCGCAGTGAATACAGCTTCGTAAAGACGGTTTCGAACCTTCAGATTCCCTTCCTCATCGATTGCCAGGAGCCCGATCGCGATCAGCCGGCGATGCATGGGTGAGCCGAGGTCCGCCGTAACTTGGATACCCTTGCGAACGCGCCCGTACAAGTTTAGTAACGGCTCGCGCCGCTTCTCGTCATTGACCACCTCGCGGTGGACATGACTCATATGCGGCTCGCTGTGCAGCGCGGCCCGTCCTGCCAGCTGCTGCATGGCGATGCGATCGACGTTCTCTGCAATTTCGTCAAGCAGCTGTTCACGTGATATTGCGCGTGCGAGTTTCTGTGACAAATAGGGTTGGCCGGCAGTCCAGTAGTAAACGCGATCCAAAGCGGTCGCCGCTTTGCTGGCATCGAGGTTCAGCTCAGTGGCAAACAGGTCGAGTTCCTCGCGAGAAAAATTGCCCAGCGCAACCGGCTGCGTAATGTTGAACGGAGATAGCTCTGGCTCGTCAATCAGGCTCAGGGGATCACATTCGCCAAGCAACACAAAAGTGAGTCGCGAAAACTCCGGATCTGTAGCACGCGCATTGTGCGCGGCACGAATACTCGCGAGCAATTGGTCGGCGTACGACAAGTCTGCAATACATTGAATCTCGTCGACAAATACGACTATTCGCTCTTGCACGTTGCTGAGGATGATTTCCGAATAGAACTCGACGAGGCGTTGGCGATTGCTCAGGATCGACTTGTCATGCCACCATGACTGCAGATCGATTCGGATACGCAGCTGGCGCAGCAGCCTGTACGCAACGCTGTAGTACCAGCGTCCGGCATCGGTGCCAGCGTCGCGATCGCCAATCTGCTCGAGATCGAGTATCGCGACCTTGAAACCATTGTTCTCGAGTCGCGCTGAGGTTGCTGCCATCAGGCTGGACTTACCGCTGCGATCAGGCGCGATGACGTGTGCAAAACGCCCGGCGACGAGTGTCTCGTACAGAACTTCATCGGCGGCACGACGCACATAACCGGCACGAACAGCGTGCAGCGGTGCTCCGACGCTGAAGAATTCGCCGGTCGAGTCGAGTTTGACGCGTTCTTCGCCAGTCGAGTTTTCGTCGGAATTTACGGTCATCCTTAGTCCCAGAGCACCACGCTCCTGTATTCTCCCACAATGGCTGATTCACGGCTGCTCAAAAAAGACATGTTCGGCGAGATCCGGAGCATCGGTACGGGTGACAACTCACGTATCGTGCGTGATTCGGGCGCGGCGAGCGCGTGGATAAGATGGCTTGCGCGTCGCCTGTTGCGTCGCGAGGCAACGGTTCTGGCGGCGCTCGGCGATCTGGACGGGGTGCCGCACCTTGTAACGGTCGAAGGGGATTGTCTGACTCGCAGCTTTCTGCCTGGTACGCCCATGCACCGTGCCAGGCCGAGCGATCCGGCGTACTTCAGGGCCGCTTCCGGGCTGCTTCGCCAGCTGCATCGGCGCGGCATTGTCCACAACGATCTTGCTAAAGAGCCGAACCTTCTGGTCCGCGATGATGGCTCACCTGCGTTCATTGATTTTCAGCTCGCGTGGTTCGCGCCGCGGCGCGGCCGTCTGTTTCGGCTGCTGGCGTACGAAGACATTCGCCATCTGTTAAAGCACAAGAGAAGCTACTGCCCGCAGCAACTGAGTCGGCGCGAACTCGTTATTCTTGCAAACCCTTCGCGCGCCTCGCGTGTTTATATGGCGACGCTGAAACCGGCGTATATGTTTATTACCCGGCGGCTTCTCGGCTGGGAAGATCGCGAAGGCGCGGCGGACCGTGGCGATCGCGGCTGAAGTTTCTGTATACTGCCGCGCCATGGACTACTGTCATCGACACAACCTTGTCGACCCCACTCTGGTTGGCGCCGAGCGCCGCTTCGGAATCCGTGTGACATTGCCGGAAGGCGACACGATGCGGAAGATCCTCGGCGAGGATTGGGAAACACTGCACTGGTATCCAAGCGAGGCTGAACGCGACAGCGCGTTCGAGCAAATGGCTGTCCGCCACGGCTATTATCGCAACACGGATAGTCCAACGCAGGTGCTCGAAAAGATTATTCGCTAGACCTGATCCGAGTCTGCGCCTTCGCGACTAGCGCGGCGGGGCACCGAAAAACAGATAGACGTTGGAGCGGCCGCCCTCTGCAAATCCCGCGGCAAGGTACACGGGCCCGATAATCGTGTCGAGTCCGGCAAATACGCTGCCGTTGAAGTGCGCCGTATCGAATCTGATATCCGAGCGTGACTCCCAGGCATTGCCGGCTTCAGCAGAAACTCCCAGATAGACCGGCACATCGAACAGGCCTCCAGCCGATTCGCCAACGCGACGATAATAGACGAGCCTGGCCAATGCCGCATGCGGACCGCTGATTTCGCCGCGCTCCAGTCCCGACAGGCGCAGGAATCCACCCAATGGGAAAAAGTTTTCGATCGAATCTTCCGCACTGACGGTCGTCGCGTAACTCAGCCCGAGCTGCAAGCTGTTTTTGCCGCGGCTCCAGGTAGCGTCGATCTCGGACTGCAATGAATTGAAACGCTCGTCCGCTCCCAGCCCCGGCAGTGACTGCCTCCAGCTCAGGTCTGCGCGGATACCGCGACGGGGAAACCGCGAATCGTCACGAGTATCGAAGCGCAGACGACCCAGAACGCCACCGGTGTCGAATTCGACATTCGGAATCAATGGGTCGCCAACTTTCACCTTCCCCCTGCCGGTACCGTAGTAGGCGCCGATGCGAAACTCACCAAACGATTTAATCTCGGCGCCAAGATCGAGTCCGAGCTCAGTCTCGGATATGCGGTAGCGCGCGATGGCGCTATCGGCGACGAACGCGTTGATGTTGTATTGGCGGAGATCAATTCTCGGCGCGACAAAAAACTGTGAAGCATTGCCGAATGGCTGGTAGAGCTCCGATAACAGCGCCGGATCCGTGCCGAGCTGCAGATCCGTTTGCCATTCCCCACCGTGCGGGTTGAGTCCCGTCATCGTCAGGCGCGTCCCGAGATTGAACGCCGTGGCGCCCTCGAAATCGTTTTCGAGCGATACCGCAAACTGCAGAATATTAGGTCCCCAGCTCTTGGCACGTGCCAAAAACTCGACACCTGTGGCGCCATTTTCCTCAATGAGCTGGTAACTGACCTGCTCATAAAGGCCCAGTCCAAACAGGCGTTCCGCATCGGCCGCGAGCCGCTCGCTGTCTATCGGGTCACCCGCCTCGACCTGGAGACGCGACGCGAGTATTGCGGGCGACACCCGACGGTCGTGGGCGACGCGAACGAACGCCAGCTTGCCACGTGGATCCGGCTTGATGGCACGGCGGGCCAGATAGTCCGCAAACTCCCGTTCGGTGACCGAGAGTTTCTCCAGTCTCTGCGTCTCCGCCGCCGTGGCGCGCACGCCGGGTTCGACCGTCTGTGCGATCTGAGCAAAATCACTGGACGCAAAAGTCCCCAGCTCCGGTCGAATCAGAATATCGTTCTCGGCCAGCGAATCGATTTGCCGCAGCGTCTCTTTACGAATCAGGATCGTGAGCATCTGTTCCGAAATCGTTAATGCAGAGGTGAGTTCGTCGGCCGTGTAAAGCGGAAATTCAACGTCGACCGCGATGACGATATCGACGTCCATTTGCCGCACAACGTCGATCGGCATATTGCCGACAATGCCGCCATCGACAAGCAGACGATCGCCGATACGCAGCGGCGCGAAAACACCGGGTACCGACATGCTCGCGCGAATCGCCTTCGCAAGGTCACCCTCCCCCATCACATAGGCTTCGCCACGCTCGATATCCGTAGCAATCGCGCGAAACGGTATCGGCAAATCGTCGAAATCGGCAACATGCGAAACGCCAAGCGTCAGTTCACGCAGTATCAGGTCCAACTTCTGTCCCGCGATGACTCCCATGGGCAACAACAACTCGCTGTCGCGAATTCCCAACTCGAAATTGATCGGGTATTGTGCATCGTCCTGCTTGCGCCTGAAGCTCAGGTCCTTGCGCGACGCACTGTCAGATAGCGCATCTACCCAATCCAGGGTGGCAACGACCTCTTCGAGTTCGTCGGTACTCATCCCGGCTGCATACAGCCCACCTACAATTGCACCCATGCTCGTGCCCGCAATGGCATCGATCGGCACACGATGACGCTCGAGTTCACGCAGCACACCGATGTGCGCCGCGCCACGGGCGCCGCCGCCGCCCAGTGCGAGCCCTATTCGCGGCCTTTCGGCATGGGATAAAGTGCTCAACAACACCACGATCAGCGCGAGCGTGCATTGCAAGCAACGTAAGTCATTTCGGATTCTCATCGGCAACTCTTTTCTTGGGGACTATCTGACCTGAGGTGATTATAATGGCGCGCTTGCCCGGAGACCGCATGCGACCAACCCTTTGACAAACCTACAGTAATTTGTGCCTGGCCACGCTGATAATCATCGGGCTGCCGCAGCGAGCGGCCACGACGAGGCGATCAGTGAACTCGTGGTCACGAGCCAACGCCGCGAGGAACCCAGGCTGCTACACGCTGGAAATATTGATCGTCTTGATAGCGCGACGATAGCCGACGTTCAGCACCAACATATGCGTGAACTCCTGACCCGTGTTGCGGCAGCGTGGCTCACCCGCGCCAGCGGTCAGGAGCACCTCACGGCGATTCGCTCGCCTGTGCTGACCGGTGGCGATTCTTGCGGCGCGTTCCTGTTTCTCGAGAACGGCATTCCTACTCGACCGGTGGGATTCTGTAGCGCGATCGCTAGATGTCGCCCTATACGCGATGCGAAAGCGCGACAGCGTTTGCCGTGATGCGGACGGTTTCAATGTAACAGGCGCGCGCAGCGCGCACCGCGGCATCGAGCTTGCTGCCGACGGGCAGCTGGGTGCGGACTGGTTCCTGGCGATCGATGCAAGTTATGGACGCCACATCTATGATTTCGACGTTGTTGCGCTGCGCGCTGAGACGTTCGTTTCCGGGCGGGACGCGGATACGGCTCCCCGCTGGGTCGGCAGCGCTGAACTCCCGTACGAGCCGAGCGATACCTTATACACCCAAAGAGTCGCTGTAAGCGTGTAAAGCTTCGATTTGCGCGTGTCGTTCTGAATCGCTCCAGCCAAGCTCGTCGGCCGCAATCGCGGCAACCATTTCGTAGAGCGGCCGGCCCTGGTCCGCGTCGAGCCCCAGCATCAGCCTGCGATAAACGATATCAATCAGCGTCCG
>JAOTUB010000072.1 GCA_029864095.1 Gammaproteobacteria bacterium
TCGATGGCGCATTCGCGACAATCTATCTGGCCCCCAATAACTACCACCGTGTTCATTCGCCGATTGATGGCGAGATCGTCGCTGCGAACTATGTACCCGGCGACCTGTTCAGCGTGAACGCCGCAACCGTCACGCATGTGGCAGGGCTCTTCAGTCGCAACGAAAGGGTCATTCTGCATTTCGACACGGCGCGGGGGCCGGCCGCATTGATTCTTGTTGGTGCGCTCAATGTGGGCAGCATCAGCACACTATGGAGCGGCGAAGTCCGCCCGCGCAAGCGCGGCGTGGTTGAGACGATCGACCTCAACCGCGGTCCGAGCGAGATCAGCAGGGGTGACCTGCTTGGTTGGTTCAACATGGGATCGACCGTGATCATCCTGCTGCCGAAAGGCACCTGCGCTTGGAGCGAACAGCTGGCAGCCGGCGTAACCGTTCGCATGGGTGAGACGATCGGTTCGACAACACGATAATGAGAGACTGGGAACCAATGTCGGGTCCGGCCGCGGCACGGCGTCGTGCGGACCTGCTCGACCGTGCGCGAGGCTACTTCAAGGCGCACGATATCCTTGCCGTTGACACACCGGCGCTCAGCAAATACGCGGCCAGCGATCCGAATATCGACAGCCTGAGCGTTCGCGCACAGCACGATCAGGATCTGTTTCTGCACACGTCGCCGGAATTCGCGATGAAGCGGCTGCTTGCCGGCGGCTACCCTGACATCTACTCAATTTGTCGCGTGTTCCGCGACGGGGAAATCGGCATGCGGCATTTGCCCGAGTTTACGCTAATAGAGTGGTATCGCCTCGGCTTTGATCTCGATGCGATCATTGGTGACACGCTGCGATTACTGGCCACGTGTCTCGATCGGCCGCGACTCGTCAAGAGCTCTGTACAGCACAATTATGCCGATGCTTTTGCGGCATTCGCGGGCGTCGACGTGTTCGAAGCCTCCGAAGAGAAACTTGCTGATCGCTGCAATGCCGATCCGGGACTCCGACCCGAGATTGGAGTGCATCGAGATGCGTGGCTCGACCTGATTTTGGGCACCATCATCGCGCCGCAGTTTGCGCATGATTGCCTGACCGTCGTACGTCACTTTCCGTCGAGTCAGGCTGGCCTGGCGCGTTTATGCCCAGACGACCAACGTGTCGCGGATCGCTTCGAGGTGTTCTGCGGTGATGTGGAGCTGGCCAACGGATACGTCGAGTTGCGCGACGCCGAGGAGCAGCGGCATCGCATCGAACACGATCTCGAGACGCGGCAACGAGACGGTCGCCGCGCCTACCCTCCTGATCTGAGCCTGATCGATGCACTCGACGCCGGCCTGCCCGCTTGCGCCGGCGTGGCCGTCGGCGTCGAGCGCTTGCATATGACACTCGATCAGACGGACGATATAAGAGACGTTGTAACGTTTGCGTCCGAGACATCATGACAGACACTGACTACCGCTTGTTGAGATCGCAGCTCATCGCACTGATCGATGACGAAACCGATGCGCTGGCGAACGCGAGCAATTTTGTCGGCTTTTTATATCACGCGATCGATGACGTTAACTGGCTTGGGATTTATGTGCTGCGCGGTAACGAGCTCGTACTGGGCCCTTTTCAGGGCAAGCCCGCTTGCGTGCGAATCGCTGTTGGAGTCGGAGTCTGTGGCGCGGCTGCTGCAACTCTCGAGACGCAGCGAGTCGCCGACGTTGATGCATTTCCCGGCCACATCGTCTGCGACGCGAACTCGCGGTCCGAGTTGGTCGTACCGTTGCTCTTTCACGATCGCTTAGTCGGCGTACTGGATATCGACAGCCCGACTCAGGACCGCTTCACCGCGTACGATCAGGAAGGAATCGAGTCGCTGTGCAATGCTTACTGCGAAATGCATGTGCAACACGACAGATTTATTTGACTCGAGAGACGTACTCCCGCGAGCGGGTGTCTACCTTGATGACCTCGTTCTGATCGACGAACAACGGCACACGCACGACAGCACCGGTCGAAAGCTTGGCCGGCTTCACTCCCCCGCTCGCTGTATCGCCCTTGACCCCGGGGTCGGTTTCGACGATTTCGAGTTCTACGAAGTTTGGCGCCTCGACCAGCAGCGGCGAATTATTCCACAGCGTAACCTGGCATACGTCGCCGTCACTGATCCAGTCCTGCGCATCGCCGACGGCTTTGGCATCGGCTGCGTATTGCTCAAACGTGTCCGCTACCATGAAATGCCAGAACTCTCCGTCGTTATAGAGGTACTGCATCTCGGTATCCATGACATCAGCCGCTTCGACACTCTCACCCGACTTGAAGGTCTTATCAACCGTCTTTCCAGTTTTGAGATTCTTGATGCGCACGCGATTGAATGCCTGGCCTTTGCCAGGCTTGACGAATTCATTCTCTACGATGATGCAGGGATCATCGTCGATGATGATCCTGAGTCCCGATCGAAACTCATTTGTACTGTAATTTGCCATAACGTCGGATGCTACCGCAGTTCGCTACGAGTGCGAGGGAATGCCGATTATCACAGCCATTCGCACCAATGCCCACCGAAACTTGATTCTCGTCACGGTTTTGGCACGCCGAGCGCGACTCCGAGAGCGGCGGTGCTAGACTAATCCATCTTTACAAAATCCGGACCGATAAGGATATCGCCGGCCGTTGCCAAGGATGCAATTTGAACGGGCGCCATAGCATTTCGATTGCAGTTCTGACCGAGAATCAGGACGACGTTGCGCTGATAAACGGCACGCTCCGAGATGCCGGACATGCAGCGCACTGCCACTGGATTAACAATCCCAACAACCTCGGTGAGACGCTGTCTGCCGAGAACGTCGAACTGCTGATTCTGAATTGTGACAGTTACTCCGATACCGTTCGCCAGGTCATCAAACAGAAGGATCGGTACAATCCCGAAGTACCGGTTATTGCGCTGCAGCAGGAGGCCGACGAGAAGAGCATTCAGAAGGCCATGGAGAGCGGCGCTTGCGACCTGGTCTCGATCGGGCTCAAGCATCGCCTGCAGTCAGTTGTAACGCGCGAACTGCGGGCGCTGCGCGTCGAGCGAGCTCTGAACTCCACGATCCATTCGGCCTGCGAATACAAGAGGCAGCTCAAGGATCACATGCAGTCATCGACGAGCGCGATTGCGCTGGTCGAAGATGGCATTATCACTGACATAAATGACGCCTGGCTGAAACTATTCCGCTCCGCAAGCAATGACGAGGTGATTGGCCTGCCGTTAATGGACAACTTCGAGGCCGAGAGCCAGGCCGCTATAAAAGGCGCGCTGATCGCCGCGATTGCAGGCAAATGGGCGGCCGACGAAAAGCTCATCGCCCGATCGCAAGTAATCAGTGACGATACGAATGAATTGCATCTTGAGTTTCGCAAATTTATTTTTGATAACGGCCCTTGCGTTCAGGTGCGAATCTCGCCACCGCAGAAGTTGAGCGACGAACCCACGAAGCTCGTTCACGATGCGTTGAAGCGGGATCCGACCACGCTGCTTTTCCATCGCGCCCAGTTTCTCGACCGGATCAAGAAACGACTAAGCAAGAAACCTTCTTCGGGCATGCATGTGCTGGCCTATGTCCGGGTCGACAATTTTTCTGAGGTGCTGGAGAAAGTTGGCATCTTGAATTCGGACGAGATCCTCGGCCAGTTTGCCGAAGCGGTCCGTAAGCGCATGCATCCTCGCGACGTTGCCGGCAGATTCGAAGGTACGGCGCTCATGGTCCTGCTGGAACGCGGCAAAGCGCGAGACGCGGAAGTCTGGGGTAAGCAGCTGTGCGAGAGCATTAGCAAACGGACGTTTGAGATCGAAGATCGCTCGGCCAATTTGACCTGCACCGTCGGGGTTTGCGCGGCGAATGAAGTTTTCAGCAGCCTTGAGGATTTCGTCGCCGCAACCATAGATGCCTACAAGATGGGCAAGGAAGCAGGCGGTAATACCGCGATCCTGAGCGAAAGCGCTGACGAAGATTCCAAGCAGAAGGAATTTGACGCAATTTGGATCAAGCATCTCAAGGCTGCGCTAATGGACAATCGCTTCCGCCTTGCGCAATTACCGATTGCCGGTTTGCGCAGCGACGGTATCGAGATGTATGACCTGCTGGTGCGCATGTTGGATGAACAGGGCAATTCGGTGTTGCCGTCGGAGTTCCTGCCGGCGGCCGAGCGCAATAATATGATGAAGAACATCGATCGCTGGATGATCAAGGCGGCGATGGCGTTTTGTACGGACTCCGAGGCGGATCGTGTGTTTGTTCGACTATCCAGACAATCGGTCCTCGACCCGACGACCATCGCCTGGATGGAACGCGAGTTCGATAACGGCAAATTCGACTGCACACGACTGGTCATGCAGATTCCCGAACGGGATGCGGCGAAGCACATCAAGCAGACTCGTGCGATCGTTAAGCAGCTGCGCAAGATGGGTGTCGGCTTTGCACTTGAGCATTACGGCATCGATCGGGAACGATTCCAGATTCTGGATATCCTCAAACCGGACTACGTCAAGGTCGATGGCGAACTGATGCACACATTGATGACCGACCCGGATATGCAGAAGAGCGTCGAAAACATCGTGCGCGCCGCTGCAGAACGCGGCATCAAGTCCATCGCCGAGCGCGTCGAAAACGCCAACGCCATGGCGGTGCTATTTCAGCTGGGTCTTGATTTCATGCAGGGGCATTATGTTAATGAGCCCGAGGTCGTACTTCAGGATCGCGACAAGGTACGACGCAAGTCACTGGCGGAATTGACCGCTGCAAGTGCCAGCTAGTCGACTTCGGTGACGACCGCAGTGTGACAGAGGTCACACTTTGCAGTTCGACCCATACGTTAACAGCTACAACACGGCAGATCTTAGAATAGAGTCCCAGTACGCAGCAGCGATCACAAATAGTCTTGCAGAAGATCAGATTACCGCAAGTCGCAATTACGGAGTGCCGGCACGTGAACAAATCGTCTAGGCTTAAAACCGCCCTCGTCGCAGTTGGTAGCAGCCTCGCAGCCGTGCCAGCGGCTGCGCTGGAACTGGGCGAGGTCGAGGTTCATTCCACGATTGGCCAACCGCTGCGTGCCAGCATCGCCTATGCGCTGGGCCCCAACGAGGCCCTCACAGACACCTGTGTCACATTGCAGAAGAGCGCGCCCTCGAGCGATTTGCCGTTGGTAAGTCAGGCATCCATGATCGTCACCAATGGCGTTATTGCCATAACCGGCAGTTCTGTTCTTCGTGAGCCGCTGGTAACAATGCGCCTCAACGTGCGCTGCCCTTACACAGCCCAGCTGACGCGCGAATACATGATGTTCATCGATCCGCCCGGGACCGCGAGTGAACCGGTTGCCGCGCCGGTCGCAGTCGCCCCGACAACGCGACCGCAACGCTCGGCGCCGCCCGTGACAAAACCACGCACTGTCGCCCGTCAGAGGCCGGTCAATGACCAGCCGATCGCCAGCGCTACCCGCTACCGGGTACAGCCTGGCGACTCATTATCAATGATTGCGCAACGCATCGAGAATCGTCCGGTCGGACTCTGGAACGCCGTGAATACGATTTTCGATGCCAATCCTTCAGCGTTCATTGACAATGATCCCAATAAACTCAAGGCAGGCAGTTGGCTGAGTATTCCGAGTTTCGCTGCCAGCGAGCCTGTAACGATCGCCGACAGGGAAAGTTCGACTGCTGCGCCGATTGAGCCAACCGCCGGAAGCACATCTTACGAACCGGCGGCAGTCGAGCCTGCCGGTGCTGCCGAAAATGGCCCTCTATTCGAATCGCCTCTCGAGGAGCCGGTCTCGGCACTGGCTGGCCTCGAACCTGGTGATATCATTCTGGACAGTGACCACACGTATGTCGACGTATCTGCAACGACAGGCCGCGACGAAGCCGTCGTAATTCCGGATACATCGCTGGAAGGCCCGGCGGCAACCTCCAGTTCCCCCAACGTGCCTGTCGCCAGAATTCAGCCAGTGACACCAACCACCGAGCCGACAACGACAAACTGGTTGCTCTGGCTTGGCGGCGGCGGCCTGGCAATCATCGTCTTGATGTTGCTGTTCGGCCGCAGATTCCGCGATGCATTGGGCTCCACCCCTATCGCGCCGGTTGTGCCGCAGCGTCGTAAGACAGACACGCGGGAGCTGGAAACAATTGCCGATGTCGAGATGGTCATCGAGGATGATTCTCCGACCGAAGAAAACCTGGCGCTTGATGCTGATCTGATCATTGGTACGGGCTTGCAGGATGGTGCCGACATAGACGTGGCGCAGGATTTTGGTTTTGCAGCAACAACGAATCTGGATCACGAGTTGCCGGAGGAGATGTCCAGCGGCTATGAATCGCAGCATACCGACATGATTGCGGCAATAACGGTCGAACAGGAGACTATTCTCGAGAGCGAAATACTCCCGGATGATGATGACTACGACATGTCAGTCATCGTCGACGCGACCAAGATGCCGATACCGGACGAGGTCACGGAGAAGGATCTGGAGGCGATTCACATTGACTCGGACGATGGCCCGCTGATCAGCGACGATTACACTGTTAGCCACGACGTCGACTACAAGATTCTCGAGCAGGATTATGAGGATGAGTTGACCGCAACCCAGGCGCTCAACGTAGAGATCGCCAAGGCTGCCGAAGAACTCGCCTCGCGCATGGACGGCGATGTTGATGGTGCCGATACTGAGGAGATGCCGTTAGCGACAGTGCATGAGCTTGACGTGACAGCGCAACTGCACTCCAAGGACACCAGCGATGACGACACCGGTGTCAACCCGACCGTCAGCCTCGAAGCGGAAGACAAGACTGTGGAAATGACGCCCGACAGCACGGCCGAAATGCCAAAAGGCGGGTCTAAAACGGGCTAGGCAAATCAGTCCGCCGCGGTTCCGACCAGGCGATCGACATTTCGCCAACCGCGAGGCAACAAGCCACCGCGCAGGGCGCGCTCGCCGTAATACGGGTCAGAGTCGTTCCACCTTATCGTCATCACGCGGCCGCCGCTGTATACCTGCAGGTTACCGTCTTCGGGAACCACGGCCGCGGCGACAAGCTTCTCCTCACCGCTTTGGTACTTTTTGCCAGGTATGTTGAGTAACTTGTTGCCCTTGCCTTTTGCAAGTTCCGGCAGTTCGTCCATCTCGAACATCAAGAGCCGCCCGATTGAACTGACGGCCGCGATAAGACATTCGGTATCTGCGGGCACCGGCGCAGGCACGACCGCCTTGCCGCCAGCCGGGACGCGAAGTATCGCCTTGCCCGCCTTGTTGCGTGTGACAAGATCCTCGAGTTTCGCGACAAAACCGTAGCCGGCATCACTCGCGAGAACGTATTTCTGATCATTGTCTCCAATCATGGCGCCACAGAACTCGGCTCCGTCAGGCGGCTTGAAGCGGCTTGACAATGGTTCCCCCTGCCCGCGCGCCGACGGCAGAGTTCCAGCCATCACGCTGTACACCCGGCCGGTACTGTCTATGAACATTGCCAGCTGATTGCTGCGGCCCTTCGCGGCCGCGAGATAGCCGTCCCCCGACTTGTACGACAAAGCCAGCGCGTCGACTTCGTGACCTTTTGCGGCACGTGCGAAACCGCGCCGCGACAGAATGACGGTCACCGGCTCGCTGGCGACAAGCTGAGTCTCGTCGAGAGCCTGGGCCGCCTCCCGTTCAACGATCTTCGTGCGTCGATCGTCGCCGTAGGCCTCGGCATCCTCGAGGATCTCTTTCTTGACCAGCGTCTTGAGCCGAGACGCGCTCTTGAGCGTTTTCTCGAGCGAATCGCGCTCCTCGTTGAGCTCCGCCTGCTCGCCTTTGATCTTCATTTCCTCGAGCCTGGCGAGATTGCGCAGCCTGAGGTTGAGAATTGCTTCGGCCTGAATGTCCGAGAGCCTGAATTTCTTCATCAGCACGGGCTTGGGCTCGTCTTCCTTGCGAATGATCGCAATGACCTCATCAATATTGAGGTAGGCGACCAGCAGTCCATCCAGAATGTGCAGCCGATCCGAAACGATTTGCAAACGATGCTGCAGACGTCGTTTGACGGTGTCTTTGCGGAATTTTATCCATTCGCCTAGCAGTCCGACGAGACTGAATGCCTGTGGCCTGCCATCCAGACCGATGACGTTCATATTTACGCGGCACGTGCGTTCGAGCGATGTCGTCGAAAACAGGTGAGACATCAACTCTTCTTTGTCGACGCGATTTGATCGCGGCGTAATGACGAGCCGAGTCGGCTCTTCATGGTCGGATTCATCACGAAGATCTTCAACCTGTGGCAGTTTCCTGTTGCGCATCTGGGCCGCGATCTGCTCGAGCACTTTGGCTCCCGAAATCTGATGCGGCAGCGAGGTGATGATGATGTCGCCGTTCTCGACCTTGTAGGCGGCGCGCAATCGCAGCGTGCCATTGCCCGTTGCATAAATCTGCTTGATGTCCTCGCGCGGGGAAACCAGTTCGCCACCGGTTGGATAGTCCGGGCCCTTGATGTGCTTCATCAGCGCGGCCACGGTCGCTTTCGGAGAATCGATCAGGTGGATAAGCGCGGTCGCAACTTCTTTCAGGTTATGCGGCGGCACGTCTGTCGACAGGCCGACCGCAATGCCGGTCGTGCCGTTCAGCAGCAGATTGGGCAATCGCGCCGGCAGCACGACAGGCTCGTTCATCGTGCCGTCGAAATTCGGCACCCAGTCAACGGTGCCGTGTGCGAGTTCCTGCAACAGGCTCTTCGCGTAGGGCTTCAGACGCGACTCGGTGTAACGCATTGCGGCGAACGACTTGGGATCGTCTGTCGAACCCCAGTTGCCCTGCCCGTCAATTATGGGATAGCGGTAGGAAAAGTCCTGTGCCATCAGAACCATAGCCTCGTAACAGGCCGAATCACCGTGCGGATGGAATTTGCCGATGACATCGCCAACCGTGCGTGCTGACTTTTTCGGTTTTTGCCCGGCAGACAAACCGAGTTCGCTCATTGCGTAGATAATGCGCCGCTGTACCGGCTTCAGGCCGTCGCCGATCTGTGGCAGCGCCCGATCCAGAATGACGTACATCGAATAGTCGAGATACGCCTTCTCGGTGTATTCCTTGAGCGGTTGCTGCTCGACGCCTTCGAGATTCAGACTGTTTTGCATCGTTACACCTCGGCGAGATTGCCCTTGGTCTCAAGCCACTTGCGGCGGTCTTTGGCCCGTTTCTTCGCCAGCAGCATGTCCATGGTTTGATCGGTCTTGTCCTTGCCGCTGACGGTAAGCTGCACGAGACGCCGCGTATCGCGATTCATCGTCGTCTCCCGGAGCTGCGAAGGATTCATCTCGCCCAGCCCTTTGAAGCGGGTGACCGTCACCTTGCCGCGCATTTTTTCGGCCTCGATACGGTCGAGAATACCTTTGCGCTCACTGTCATCGAGCGCATAAAACACCTCTTTGCCAACGTCGATGCGATACAGCGGCGGCATCGCCACGTAAACGTGCCCGGCCAGCACAATTTCGCGGAAATGCCGCAGGAACAACGCGCAAAGCAGCGTCGCGATATGCAGCCCATCTGAGTCAGCATCGGCGAGGATGCAGATCTTGTAATAGCGAAGGTTGTCGAGGTTCGTGTCGCCGGGGTCGACACCAAGTGCGATGCTGATGTCGTGCACCTCCTGCGAAGCAAGAATCTCGGCCGAATCCACCTCCCAGGTGTTCAGGATCTTGCCTCGGAGCGGCATGATGGCCTGGGTGTTGCGGTCCCGGGCCTGCTTTGCAGATCCGCCAGCCGAGTCACCCTCGACGAGAAATATCTCGCACAGCTCAGGCTCCTGAGACGTGCAGTCGGCGAGTTTGCCCGGTAATGCCGGACCCGACACGATCTTCTTGCGCACAACCTTTTTGGCCGCTTTGAGCCGTGTTTGCGCCTTGTTGATGGCCAGCTGCGCAATCTGGTCACCCGTTTCAGGGTGCTGATTGAGCCATAACGAGAAGCTGTCCTTAATGACGCCTGTGACAAATGCGGCCGACTCACGGGATGACAGTCGCTCTTTCGTTTGCCCGGAGAATTGCGGATCCTCGAGCTTAGCGCTGAGTACAAAGTTCAATCCGTCCCAGACGTCTTCGGGCGCAATCGAAACGCCCCGCGGCAAGAGGCTTCTGAAGTCCGCAAATTCCCGTAGCGCATTCGTCAGCCCCGTGCGCAGACCGTTGACATGTGTACCGCCCTGCGGCGTCGGAATAAGATTAACGTAACTTTCCGTCACTGCGTGGGCACCACCGTTGGCTTGCCATGTCAGCGCCCAGTCTATTGCCTCGTTGTTGCCGGCGAGGCTCCCCGAAAACGGCTCGGCCGGCAACATCTCGCCACTGCCAATCGCTTCGATCAGATACTCCTCGAGGCCGCCCGAATAGCACCATTCGATCTTCTCTTTGGGCTTTTCAACCTTCAGGCGAACCGTCAGGCCCGGACAAAGCACGGCTTTCGCCTTGAGCGCATGTTTTAGCCGGGACACCGAGATTTTGGGCGAATCGAAATATTGTGCATCAGGCCAGAATCGGATCGTCGTGCCCGTATTGGCCTTGCCAACCGTACCAACCTGCTCAAGCTTGCCGCGCTTCTTGCCGCCGGCAAAACTCATGTTGTATTCCTTGCCGCCGCGACGAATCCAGACTTCGAGATTCTTGGACAAGGCGTTCACAACGGACACGCCCACCCCGTGAAGGCCGCCAGAATACTGGTAGTTCTTGTGATTGAATTTGCCGCCCGCATGCAGGCGCGTCAGGATTAGCTCCACGCCCGGGATTTTTTCTTTGGGATGATTATCAACGGGCATGCCGCGACCGTCGTCGACGACTTCCAGTGAGCCATCCTTGTACAGCGTGACTTCGATTTTCTTGCAGTGACCCGCAAGTGCTTCGTCGACGCTGTTGTCGACGACTTCATGGGCAAGATGATTCGGCCGCGTCGTATCGGTGTACATGCCGGGCCGGCGCCGTACAGGCTCCAGCCCGCTAAGGACCTCAATGTCCGCAGCGTCGTAACGTTTTGCCATCTATCCCTTGCCAGAGGTTGCCAAAGCGATGCTCGGCAGAATTCTAGCCTGAATGCCAGCCCGGCGCATCAACAGATAAATGGGGACATTCCTGTTTTTGACGTTTAACGGTTTAGCCTTCAACCGAAAATCAGGAATGTCCCCATTTTGTTAATCCAGGTCGCCGAGCAGCGACTTTCGGATATTTTCAGCGACCGGCGAGATTTCGACCTGGTAGTTGTCGTGATCGATGCCAGCCGTGAGCTGCGAGCCTGCTTTAAGAGCCGCCACCATCTCATCACTCAACTCGAAGCGAAGGAAGTGCACCGCAGACGTTTTGGTTGCATCAGAACGTTCAAGGTCCTCGTCGGCGATCGCATAGCTCTTTTCGAGGTCGCCGACCTTGACGAAAACGCGATTCTCGATGCCGACGAGCTGGCCCAGCATCGCGCGACGTTCCTCGACATCGGGAAACTCGACCATAAACGTCGCTTTCCAGTTGGAACCATCGGGAATCAAAGGGTTATAGGCCTCGAGTTCCTCATTGATGCCATCGGCCTCGAAGATTCGTTCAATGCGCAGCATCTCCTGAATCTGATATTGCATGGTCATCCGGTCTTCGAAGTACAGCGCCGCGTTGGTGCCTAGAGACAGGCGCCGGTTGCGCTTGTGCAGAAGGACCTCGCCGCGAAACTCATCGCGCATGGCAGCGTAGTTCTCAAGGCTGTGGAGATCGTCTCTGGTCAGTTTTTGCATGTTCACGATAATCCGTAGGCGTGTTTGAGGAGACCCATCGGATGCTCGCCTTCACTTTGTTCAAGGCCCTGTACGATTTGCTCTGCCGCCATCGGGCAATCGCTTACGAAGTGGTCAGCCGACGCTTTTCTGACCTTGTTAACGACGGGACGCGCGATCTTCTTCGACGCATCGTGGAACTCTTTCTTGACTGCATATGTGCCGTCATGTCCGGAGCAGCGCTCGATCGCTTCAATTTCAGTGCCCGGAACAAGCTGCAGAATGTCGCGAGTCTTCAAGCCGATATTCTGCACGCGCAAATGGCACGGCACCTGGTACGACACTTTGCCAAGTGAATTCTTGAACGACGTATCCAGCTTGCCATCTTTATGTCTGAGCATCAGGTACTCAAACGGATCGTACATCGCGTCGCGCACCTTCAAAACGTCCGGATCGTCAGGAAACATCAGCGGCAGTTCCTGCTTGAACATCAATGTGCACGATGGAATCGGTGTCACGATGTCCCAGCCCTTGTCGACCCAGGCGGCGAGCACAGGGATATTGACATCCTTGGCTTTAGCGACCGCGTCGAGATCGCCGAGTTCGAGTTTCGGCATGCCGCAACAGACCTCTTTCTCGGCCAGCGCTACCGGTATGCCGTTGTGCTCGAAAACGGAGACCAGATCCTCGTCGATCGCCGGATGATTACGATTGCCATAGCAAGTTGTATACAGCACGACTTTGCCGCGCGTATTGTCTGTCGCGACCGCGGCATCGCCAGTAGCGTGCCGATGCGCCTTCAGGCGCTTGCGCGCGGACTTCGAGTGGTAGTCAGGCACCGGGGCGTCGCGATGCACGCCGAGCGTTTTTTCGAGCAGGCCCCGGCCTGCTTTGCTGCGATTCATTGCATTTACGGCCTGGGAGATGACCGGAATGCCGGCCAGCTTGCCGACCATATCGGTCGAACTCAGCACACGATCGCGAAACGGCGCACCCTGTTTCTTGAAGCGCGCAGCTTTGGCGCGAAGCATCAAATGCGGAAAGTCGACGTTCCACTCGTGCGGCGGCACATACGGACATTTCGTCATGTAGCACATGTCGCACAGGTAGCAGTGATCCACGACGTCCCAGAAAACCTCTTTGGGAACCGTATCGAGCTCCATACTTTCGGACTCATCGACGGCGTCGAACAAGGTCGGGAAGGAGTTACAAAGATTGAAGCAGCGGCGACAGCCGTGACAAATGTCGAACACGCGCTCGAGTTCTTCGAAGAGCGCAGGCTCCTCGTAGAACTCGTCGCTTTGCCAGTCGAGCGGATGGCGAGTGGGAGCTTCGAGGCTCCCCTCGCGTCTCTCGGACATGTTAGTCGTCTAACGTGTCGAGAGCTTTCTGGAAGCGATTGGCGTGCGAGCGTTCGGCTTTGGCCAACGTCTCGAACCAATCTGCGATCTCGTCAAAGTCTTCGTCGCGTGCTGTGCGTGCCATACCCGGGTACATGTCGGTGTACTCGTGGGTCTCGCCAGCGATCGCAGCCGCAAGATTGTCGGCTGTAGCCCCGATCGGCAGGCCGGTTGCCGGATCGCCTGTCTCCTCGAGGTATTCGAGATGACCATGCGCGTGACCGGTCTCGCCTTCTGCGGTTGAACGAAATACGGCGGCAACATCGTTGTAACCTTCTACGTCAGCCTTGGCCGCGAAATACAGATAACGACGATTCGCTTGCGATTCGCCGGCAAACGCTTCTTTGAGGTTGTGTTCTGTTTTGCTGTCTTTCAGTGACATGTCGGGCCCTCTTATTTGAAAAAAGCTATTGTTAGACTGAGTCTAATAGCTCGTACTCTATTCCCAGGCCCTGTGGTTGTCAATCCGTGGATGCCGCGTTGCCGCAGCCACTCGCAATTTCCGTTGTCGGTCGAGAGCTAACAACAATCTGGAGTAGAATCGCCGGATGAGCGCGAAGAAAACGATCAATCTCGAAAAAGCCCTTACCGATCTCGAAGAGCTCGTCGCAGAACTCGAATCCGGTGATCTGCCGCTCGAGAAAGCGATGAAAAAATTCGAGGAGGGCATCAAACTCACCCGCGGATGCCAGGCGGCCTTGAAGGAGGCCGAGCAAAAGGTCGAGATTCTCCTAAGGAGCGCCGGTGGCGAAGACCTCAAGGAATTCGAAATCGAAGACTAACAGTCGTAACGGCCCGCGCCCAGGCTGGCTCCTGCGTCAGTCTCCCATCAACTCCAGCAGCGCGACGACCGTCGACTCCACCCCCGCACGCACGGTTGTCTCCGGCGCGATCTTGAACAATGGCGAGTGATGCCCGGCTACGGCCGGTCCCCCTGCTGCCTCACGATCGAAGTCTTCCTGTGGCGTGCCCCCGACGTCCCAATAGACACTCGAGATCGTCGGGTTAACCGTGAAGAACGGAAAATCTTCGCCGCCCATACCGACCTCTTGTTCCGAGATAACCGCGTCCTCACCCATTTCCTCGATCCACGCCATCTTCAATCGCGCAATGAGGCGTTCATCGTTGATCAATGGCGGTACTGATTCGTTGCCGATCGTAACCTCCGGCAGCTTGTCCTCCGGCAGACCTGCAGCGCGCCCGATGTTTTCGGCAATCCGCCTGATTCCGTTCAACAAGGTCTCGCGAGTCTCTGGGCTCGTATTGCGCACCGTAATCTTGAGGTGCGCCTCATCAGAAATAATGTTGTGCTTGGCGCCGGCGTGAAACGCGCCGACAGTGACAACGCCCGGCGTACGTGGTGCAAGTTCCCGCGCGACGAGCGTCTGCAAAGCGAGGACGATCTGGCTGCCGATGACAATCGGATCCTTGGTCAGGTGCGGGTACGCCCCGTGCCCGCCGACGCCGTGCACGACGATGTCGACGGAATCAACACCGGCGTAGGGTGCCGGATTGACATTGATGATGCCGGCGACGTCAGCAACTTTGACGTGCAGCCCCAACGCATAATCCGGCTGGCCGAAGCGTTCCCAGATATTGTCCGCGCGCATTGCCTTCGCGCCCATGCCGCGCTCCTCCGCCGGCTGAGCGACGAGCATCAAGGTGCCGCTCCACTCGTCTTTTCGTTCCGCCATCTGCCGCGCAGAGCCGATTAAGCTCGTCATGTGCATATCGTGGCCGCACGCGTGCATGACCGGTCCAACTACACCGGTAACGGGATCGCGCTGCTGTGCTTTGGACGCATAGGGCAATCCAGTCTTCTCTTTGACCGGCAGGCCATCCATGTCGGCCCGCATCATTACGAGAGGACCGGCACCGTTTTCGAGAATACCAACAACACCGGTACCACCCACTCCTTCGGTTACTTCGTATCCGGCACCGCGAAGTTCTTTCGCCACGCGCTCTGCCGTGCGAAACTCCGCAAGTGACAGCTCCGGGTTGCGATGAAAGTGATCAAAGAGATCCGCAAGGTAACCGTCGTAGTCGGCCTTGACGCTGTCGGAAAGTTCAGATGCTGACGCTGCGGTCGAACAGATCAGAAACGCGCCGGCAATCGCGGCGAGTCGGTTTTGCATAGGTAGCCCCCGGTACTTGAATTATGGGGCGATTGTAGCCTAGGTCGTGCCTTGCAAGCGTGTAATTAGCGAGCGTAGGAAGACTTTGTTGAAGCGCAGCTGACAGGACGAGCTGACCTGCTCCATGAGTGTCGAGCTCACACGCAGTATTGTGACGGCGCCGTTGGCCGTGATCGAGGCCTGCCGCTTGGCGCCACGGACGTAACTCGTTTCACCGAAACAGTCGCCGTTAGCCAGGCTGCCGATATTGTTTCCATTAGCCTGCACCTGCACGGCACCGGTAACGATGATATAGAAGCGATCGTCAATCTCACCTTCTTTGACAATATCTTCACCATCCTTGTATTCGTGCCAATCGGATGCGCGCAGCACTTCCCAGATCTCGGCGTGCGAAAACTCGTGGAAGAATGTTAACGAACGAAGCACATCGAAGTGCTCCTGGTTATCCAGGCTGTCATATTTCTGCCGCAGATCTTTGTAGACGCGCGTGAGCTCGGCGGCCATCGATGCGCCGCTCGACAGACGCTTGTCCGGATCCTTGAGCATGGTCGTGGCAACCACATCCTCGAGTGCTTCCGGCAAATCGTCGCGATATGTGTGTATCGGCGGCGGCGTTGCGTAAACGATTTGATGCAATAGTTTCGACAGGTTATCGGCGCGAAACGGCCGGAACCCCGTCAACAACTCGTACATGACGGCGCCGAGCGAGTACAGGTCGGACCGGGGCGTTAATTCTTCGGACTGCACCTGCTCGGGCGACATGTAGCTCGGCGAACCAGCGATGCCTTCGATGCGTGAAACTTCGGAGTCGTTTACGATCGCAATACCGAAGTCGATGATGCGAACATCGTTGTCGATCGTCAGCATGACGTTTGACGGTTTGATGTCCCGGTGAATTACGCCGCGCCCGTGTGCATAGTGCAATGCCTTGGCGCATTTGTAGATGATTTCCACAACGTCGTCGACGCGCAGCAGGTTATCGGGGCGGCAATACGCGGCCAGTGTGCGTGCGCCCTGAATATGTTCGGTGACGACATAGTACTGACCGTCTTCCTCACCCGCGTCGTAGATCGGCATGATGTTCGGGTGCTGGAGCATACCGACCATGTGAGCTTCGTTGAAAAACATCTTGCGAGACACCCGCGCGCGATCGGCGTCGGTGTTTTCCTCGATGTTGTAGACCTTGATCGCGACGTCGCGGCGGTAGTACGGGTCGTGAGAGAGGTAGACCATCCCCGTA
>JAOTUB010000209.1 GCA_029864095.1 Gammaproteobacteria bacterium
TGGCCGTGATTTCCAGATACCAGCTTAGTCGCACGGACCACGAAGATAATCTGCGCAAGCTGGCGATAAGCCGGGTATCCGACTAGGCGACGGATACTGAGCATTCCTGTTAACAGGTGGAATGGAAAAGACCCCCGACCGCCTCACCCTGAGATGCGAGGTCATTGTAAATCTGGGCGGCTCTTTTCGTTTCGGCCACATGCACAGCAATGCCTTTGGTTTCGAGGTAGCTCTTTGTTTCCGGACAGGTCCGCAGTCTGAGCAACATGCCGCGGCTCAGCACGATTGCCCGGCTGCCGTGCGCGATCAATTCTTCCACATCGGCGGGCTGTATCCCCGGGTCGTGGTGCGTGCCGGTCTCCGCCCAATCCCATTCGCGGCCGCCGCCCGGCCAGAGTTTGAAATCCTTGCCGTTACCGACATCTTCAATCGACATGCGTCCCCAGGACAGTTTGCTGATGCGCGGGGACATTGCTTCTTGTTCGGACATCACGCCACCTCTGCTAGCGTATCTCGACGCGGACTACGCCGGGATCAAGTTTCTCACGAGATCTACGAGCTTGTCATAGTGACTGCCAGGCCAGTACAGGCGATCACAGCCCGGGCACCTGGAAACCTGTTCGAACTGACCGCGCAGGCCGGCCGGCAGCGCATCCTGAACATGCACCTCGTCGACGATCTCGAGAGCATGATTGCAGACCATGCATCGTGAGAATACGTTCACGCTCCTATAGAGATCGAAGACTTCGATAACCTCGGCAATCTGCAAGCGCGGTTGCGTGTTTCGAAGCCAGTAGCCATGGGTCACTTCCTTGCGCTTGAGCAGCCCTTTATCCCGGGTCAGGATCAGGCGCCGCTGTGCCACCGAGATTGCCGCAATAGAGGCGTCGGCATAGGACCGCTCATAGAGCGTGTCGAAGCCGAGCAGACGCAGGTATCGGGCGAGCTTGCCGAGGTGTACGTCCAGGACGAAGCGCGGGTCTCTGAGTGGTTCCGGCCTGAGCCGGGTCAACGGTGCGATGTCGAGGCGTTCGAACACCGGATACACGGCAACGCGTTCGCCGCCGGTCAATAGGTGGTCAAAACCCACCGATACGTCATCCACGAGGACCAGATCCACTTCGGGATGAGGCACCCCGATCGCCTCGATGCTGTCCTTCACCGAAGGCGTGCCATTGAACGCGAATTCAAACGACACCTTGCGCCGATCCGGCGGCAGGAAATCATTCAGTTCCTCGTAGAAACGAAAAGTCGCATGTCGTCGACAGCCGACCAAGCCTTGACGGTCGATTTGGGCGGAATTCCTCATACGTCAAAATTCAGTCTAATGGAATGATGGCGCGATCCAATACGTATTGTATTCGCCGATGGCAGAACACAGTATTGTCCCGGAATGGACACCAATGTATCCAGCCCACTGACTTTGTCTTGTGGCGCCATCCTCAAGAACCGTCTGTGCAAGGCCGCGATGACAGAGGGACTTGCCGACGAAAGAAACCGGGCGACGGATCGTCACGTCACACTTTACAGGCGCTGGGCCGAGGGCGGGGCAGGTCTCTTGTTGACCGGCAACGTCCAGGTCGACCGGCGCTACCTCGAACGGGCCGGCAATATCGTCGTCGACGGGCCGCAAGATGGCGCCCAACTCGCCGCGCTCGAGGCCATGACAGGGGCCGGCACCGGCAACGATACGCATCTTTGGATGCAGATCAGCCACGCTGGGCGGCAAACCCCGAAACTGGTCGCCGCGGAACCGGTTGGGCCGTCGGATATCCCGGTTGCGCTGCCCGGCGGCCGCTTCGGCAAGCCGCGCGCGCTGACCGACGACGAGATTTGCGACGTCATTGCACGATTTGGATACGTAGCGAGCATTGCGGAACAGACAGGTTTTACGGGTGTGCAAATCCACAGCGCTCACGGCTACCTGTTGTCGGAGTTTCTCTCGCCGCGCGTCAACGTGCGCGACGATGAATGGGGCGGGTCGCTGCAGAACCGCGCCCGGCTGTTGCTGGAGACAGTGCGCGCCGTGCGTGCCGCAGTGGGCAGGGATTTTCCGGTTGCAGTGAAACTGAACTCCGCGGATTTTCAGAAAGGCGGCTTCTCATTTGACGATTGTCTGCAGGTCATCGAGATGCTCAACGAGGAAGGTCTCGACCTGCTGGAGATATCCGGTGGCAACTACGAGCAGCCCAGACTGATGGGCATCACTGGACTCGAACCCGCGGTTGAAGAAAAGGTGCAGGAAAGCACGAGGGCGCGAGAAGCGTACTTCTTCGACTACGCCGTTGCCGCGCGCCGTGTTGCGAAGATGCCCTTGATGGTGACAGGGGGATTTCGATCGGCGCGGGGCATGAACGAGGCCCTGTCCGGTGGCGACGTCGACATGATCGGCCTGGCTCGGCCATTGTGCGTAGACCCGAATTTTCCGGCAAGAATCTTATCCGGTGAACTTCAACAGGCACCGGATGTCGAGAAAGGTCTGCGTATTGGTCCAGGCATCCTGGGACCGAATTCGGCAATCGCAGCCATTAAAGCAATGAACGGTTTTGCCCGAGTTGGCTGGTACTACGAGCAACTTTACCGGCTTGCTGATGGACTGGAACCGGATATGTCAATGAGTGCATTGCGGGCACTGATGTCCTACGATAAAAGCGAAAAGGTGAAAGCACGGCAGCTCGTGCGCCAGCTCGGGCCCGGTTGATATCAACAGGTCATGCGTTATTAGATGGCATGTCCGCTCTAATGCAAAGCAGACACCCGGCCGACCGGAAATTCCAGGTAGTGAATGAAAGCTAACGGCTATACATTTTAACCGATGTGTTGCGTCGACCGGTTGAAATCGCAACCCAAAGCGGTCATAAGGGCAGTCCCGTGTTCGTACCCACAAGATTATGCATACGGTCTCTGATTCGCATGGCTGTCTGCTCACAGGACAAACTAGTTCGAGTTATTTGAATGAAAATGATTAATACGATAATCGGTTTAATAATTATTGTACTTGTATTCGCGTTTGTGTATGTCTGGATGTTCGTGCCGGAAAAGAAGCAAGAAATTCAGGATTGGTGGTACAGCATGACTATCGACTGCCACCAAATGTATAGCGAGGTATCAAACCATCAACGCTGTAAGAGAAGTGATGACTGCGAGTTGGCCCGCAAAGAGTCCATCAGGGCGGAAAAACTTGAGGCGCAGTATGGCAGATACTGCGGCAAACTCTGAGCGCCGGGATGGCTGCCTGTGCCCGACAGCAGCCAGTCGCCTGACCGTTGGTGCCTCAATCCGTTCTCGATTCACGGCAAGTTCTCTTGGCGAATCAAGCTGCAATGCCAGCGCCCACCTTCCCGGTCACGGCAGGCGAAATCCCGTTCCAAATCTGACTACGGCTTGGTTGCCGGATGGATACCTGCTGCCAGTGGTTCACCGACCTCTCTTTGTCCCGCAAGACTGTCATCAATATGGTCGTCCGCCAGCGTATCGAGATGCATCAGCTTCCTGACCAGCGGAGAAATGACAATCACGCCCACACCTACCGCGACGGAAAACCAGCCAACGGAGGAGTAGACTTCCAGCACGCGGTCGGGACCCGCATCTTTCGCGCCAACGGCTGCAGCGATTAACCCGGCTGCAAAGTTTCCTGTCGCCGACGCGAAGAACCAGGTACCCATGATCAGGCTTGCCATGTGAGACGGTGCCAATCGGTTCATGGCGCTCAACCCAACAGGCGACAGGCAAAGCTCGCCGGTTGTGTGTAACAGGTAAATGAGAAAGACGAAGACAACCGGCGTCAGGTTGCCCGTGCCCGCCGACAGAGCACCCGCCACCAGCACCAGGAAACCGGCGCCCAGTTGCATCAGGCCCAGCCCAAACTTGGCGGGTGCCGATGGTTCGAGACCGCGCCGACCAAGAAAGGTCCAGATCAGCGCCAATACCGGTGCCAGCAAAACGATGTAGATCGCGTTGATTGACTGGAAGACCGAGGCAGGAATTTCAATACCGAAAATGTTCCGATCGACGCTACGATCTGTAAAGAGATTTAGTGAGGAACCCGCCT
>JAOTUB010000073.1 GCA_029864095.1 Gammaproteobacteria bacterium
AAGGCCGTCGCAGTCGCGGAGCGGATCTCGAAAGTGCCGTGAAGTTTTTTCTCGAGTTCCTGCATGGTTTCGAGAGTTTCAATTTTGACCAGCCCTGCGTCACGGTATTCGGCTCTGCGCGCTTTGGCGAGGACCACGAGTATTACAATCTTGCACGCGAAATGGGAACCGCTCTCGCAAAGGCCGGTTATGCCGTGATGACTGGCGGTGGTCCGGGCCTGATGCAGGCCGCCAACCAGGGCGCCAGGCAGGCCGGAGGCCTGAGTCTAGGCTGCAACATTCGGTTGCCATCGGAACAGGAACCCAATCCTTATCTCGATAAGTTCATCGAATTCGAACATTTCTTTGTGCGCAAAGTAATGTTGGTCAAGTACTCGTGCGCATTCGTGGTCATGCCAGGCGGCTTTGGCACAATGGACGAAGCTTTTGAGGTGGCAACGCTAATACAAACAGGAAAGCTCGATCGTTTTCCGATCGTTGGTCTTGGCGGAGATTTTTGGACCGATCTTCGCAAATTCGCAAGACAGACGATGCTGACAAAAGGCGTCATCAGCGAAGACGACCTGGCGTTCGTTCACCCGGTGGCAAGCGTCGAGGAGGCGATGCACTTTATTATGCAGCCAAGGAGCTGAAAATACCGCACGTAAGGCATGCGTAAGCCATTGAAAAACAACGTCTCGCTCCCAAATTACTTTAGGTGTACGCTAGGCATTCTGAAGCTTAGTAAGCAAATATGACGACATGATTTTTTCAGCTACAAAGCGTCTGCAGGCAGCCATGGATGCCGCCACGAGTTACGACGAGTGGAAGGAAGCCGCCATTGCCCATGACAAGGCCAGTGGTGTCGAAACGTGGAAGAAATCGGATGAATCCAAACATTTCGATTATGAGTCCATTCGAAAAAGGCTGCGCAAACTGCGCAGACTTAGAGCCAAAGGCGACGTTGCGGGCGTGCTGTTTGCTCTTAACGAAGGCGTGCACGGCAATATCGACGGCATGGGACACCCGCGGTTGCATGGCAAAGCGAAGTTCGGCACCAAGAAACTGATCGTCGACTACGTCAACGAAGTGGTCGCGGCCCTGGGCCTGATCGCAGACGCCGCACCGGACGACATATTGTTTGAGGAACGCCTGGATTTCTTCCGCCGCGCGCGGCATTGCAACGGCTGCTCGGCGCTGATGATGAGCGGCGCCGGTTCGCTGTTATTCTTCCATGTGGGCGTGGCCAAAACGTTATGGAAGTATGGGCTGCTACCCGCGGTCCTGTCCGGCAGCAGTGGAGGCGCCCTCGTCGGCGCTCTCGTCAGCTCACAAGCGGACAAGGGCCTCGAAGAGATTTTCAAACCGGAGAATCTTGTCCACGAAATCGAGCGCGACCAGGGTCTTCTCAGCCATCTCTCCGCGATCAGGCCGGAGATCGCGAAGGTTGAGGAAATACGGGAGGTTCTCGAGCGCCTGATTCCCGATCTGACGTTTCTCGAAGCCTATCAACTCACAGGCCGACACCTTAACGTGTCGATAGCCGCGGCCGAAAAACACCAGACGTCTCGTCTGCTCAATGCAATCACAACGCCCAACGTATTTGTTCGCGAAGCAGTGATGGCATCCGCAGCAATTCCCGGGTTCTTCCCTCCCGTCACGCTCGCCGCCAAGAATGATCGAGGCGAGCGTCAGGCGTACCTCCCCTCGCGTAAGTGGGTCGACGGTTCGTTGAGCGATGACTTGCCTGCCAAACGGCTGGCGCGTGTCTACGGTGTAAACCACTTTATTGTCAGCCAGGTCAATCCGCACGTTTTTCCGTTCGTAACGGACACCGAGGGGGAGAAGAGTGTGTTATCGACACTGAAACATACAGCCAAGGTAACGACGCGGGAATGGATCAATGCCGGCGCTTCGTTGCTTGAGAAACCGCTGTCTCTGAGCCCTGCGGTCAGTCGGCTCACGAACGTGGCGTTGGGTATAATCAATCAAGACTACGTCGGCGACATCAATATCTTGCCCGATCGCCGTTTCTTCAATCCGCTCAAATGGCTCGCGCATCGCTCTGTCGAGGAAGTCATCGAGCTAATCGCGTTGGGCGAAAAAGCGACCTGGCCAAAGATCGAGCAGATACGTGTCCAAACAAAAATTAGTCGTGCGCTTGACCAGATTCTCGGAAGAATCGACCGCCGGCTGCCGCAGGTTGGCACCACGGCTACACGCCGCGCGAGCTAGCTCAGGATCTCCGAGCTAAGCGCTATCGCGCTGCCTGGCTGGTTTCGCGGCACGCTTCAGCTCGGCCATTGCTGTTTCAATACAGGACACAAAGAAGCGGATATCGGGCAGGGCGTCGCGAGTAGACGTAACGCCAAAGGTCATCTGGCCATTGTAGCTGGGTGTTGCAATGAACAAGCCCATGCCTTCGGTTAGCGGCGCCAGTCCATACGTTGCGACCTGCCTCGCGCCGTTCATGTACAGCGGCAGCTGGGGCCCCGGCACGTTCGAGATGAACAGGTTGCACATGCGAGCTGCGAGACCGGCACTCAGCACGAGCCGCCCCGCCATAACCTGAGTTGCCGCGGGAACGTGTTTGCTTAGATCGGTCATGATGCGGGCAGAGACACCGGCTTTCGTTTCCTTGCTTCGTTGCGTGGCACGCTGTATGCGTTGCAGACGGTCTATGGGGTCTTCCACATCCGTGAAGATGGGTGTCGTCATCGAAGTCAGATTGTTACCCGGACTGTCCCGATCCGATATGCCGCCTACCCGGGCATTGATCGGTACCCAGGCGATCAGAGAATCGTCCGGCAGTTCGTCGTGATGCAGCAGGTACTTGCGTAATGCACCGCTGCAAACCGCGAGCACCACATCGTTTATCGTGCTGCCTGGCACGGCTTTTCGCACAGTTTTTAACGCCTCCAGCGGAAACGCTGTCGCGTCGAACATTTTGTGCGGCGACGCGGCGCAGTTGAAACGCGTATCGGGTACCCGATTATTGCTTTCGCCCCGAGATCTCAGGGCGTTCTGCGCCATGCGGTACAGTCCTGGCGCAGCACGCATGACGCCATCGATAATGCTGATCGGTGAGCGAACTGTGTGCCAGCCGGCTCGTACAGCCATATCCAGCAAGCTCGGTTGCGGACAACGACTGAGCTTGGCCTTGTTCAACGGCACTGCAGGTGTGCCTTTGTTGTCGATGTCGGCCATCGCGCTGAAGAATTCCATGATCGACGAGCCATCGACGGCCGCATGGTGGATTTTGGTCGCCATTGCGTAGCTGCCTTTAGGCAGCCAGCCGATGTTATCCAGACCTTCAACGACGTACACCTCCCAGAGCGGCCTGTGCATATCGAGCGGCCGTGAGTGATAACGCGCCATGTGAATGCAGAACTGGCGCCAGTCTCCCGGCTCCGGCAAGCGGCCATGAGTGACGTGGTTTTCGAGGTCGAACCTCTCATCGTCAACCCAGTAGGGGAAATCAAGCTCCAGCGGCACCCGCACCAGCTTGCGCCGGCAAAGGGGGCTCATGTGTATGCGCCCATCGATATGCGCCAGAATTTCCTTGAACCGCACCGGCTTGCCATCAGGGACTGTCGTCGGGTCGAGAATCACGATCGACGTGACGTGGGTCAGATTGTCATCTGATTCCATGTAAAGGAATTGAGCATCTTGCGGATTTAACTGTTGCATCAGCGGCTACTCCGACTTTAGAGCCGAATCGCCGCCAGGCGAAGCCCGGCGCGTCTTTCGCTTGGCTCGTGTCTTCGATTTGGCAGCGGGTCGCTTATTCGAGATTTTCACGACATTTGGATGATTGTCCTGATCCAGAACGTGCAGGTACTTATTTCTCACATCAGCGATATGCTCGTCGATTGTACTCTGCGACCACTTGTCGGTATCAATCGGTGCCAACACTTCAACCTCGACTGTCCCCGGGTGATAAAGAAGATCGCCTTTGGGCTGCACATCACCCGAATTGTGGATAATGATCGGTACGATGGGCACGCCGGCCTGCATGGCAAGATGGAACGCGCCTTTCTTGAATGGCGCAAGCTTGGGCGTTGTCGCTCGAGTTCCTTCCGGCGACATACAAACTGACTTGCCCTCGACCCGCATCGCATCGACAAGCGGAGTCATTGCCTCGATAGCGCTCGCCGTATTCTTGCGGTCGATCAATACAACCCCGGCTGCTTCCATAATGCGCCCGATAATTGGCATATCGCGGATCTCGCGCTTGCCGACGCCCGTGATATCGCGCCTCAACAGCCGCGCCACGATGACCAGATCGACGTTGCTTTGATGGTTGAATATGAACACTGCAGGCCGATGTGACCAAAGGTGATGCTCACCCTTGATTTTCAGGTTCAGTCCGATTAGTGCGCTCGCGGTATCCGCGAATAGCGACACAGAAAAATTCAACGCATCGCGCTTGGAGCCCGTCAGCGCCCATATCGGCAGGCCGGCGAAGAAGCAGCCAACCAGGCTCGCAGGCATCATCAAAGAACGGATCCAGTCGGTGATGTGCGTTTCGCCGCGGCTCCCGAATCTGCGCACAGGCCAGCCGCGTCGCTCGGCGATCGCCAATAGTTTGCCATTTGGATTCAGGGGTCGCGGATTCCCTACCCGTTCGAGCAGTTCGATGTCGTCGTCACTGTCGGTATAGAAGAAGCTTTTTTCGAGATCGACGCCCAACTGCCCGACCAGCGATTCGGCGGCGCTGACTTTGCCCGGACCGAAACAGGTCGGCCGCACGACCCCGCCGGTGAACACGCCATTCTCGACCTCGAGGCGCGTGCAAAGTACATGCTCGATATCCAGGTCTCGCGCGGCAGGCTCCACCTGGTACGGCGTCGCCGATGAGATGATGGCCACCGTGTGGCCCTTGCGCAGATGCGCCTGTACCAAAGCTCGCGATTCCGGATATATCGAGCGTGCGATATGCGACTCGAACAACTCGTTGCCGAATGCCGCGTAACTGTCTTCGCGAATACCGCGCAGGAACTGGCTCATCGCCAGCATCATGCCCGAGAAGCCCATCTTGCCCAGACCGAAGCTGGCCATCGCCCCCAGCAGCTCGACGAGTTCGCGGGGCGACAGATGACCGCGCTTTATTTGTTCCTCGATAAATGCGAAGGCGGAGTAGCCGGATATTACGGTTCCATCGAAGTCGAAGAATGCGCCGATCTGCGGACCATCCGGCAGACGCGAAATCTCGGCGACGACGTCTTGGTGCATCGACATGTATTTCCTCCCAATTTGCCCAACTATACGCCGGTTCGCCAAAAAATTGTTGACGCCGGCACGCCCGTTCGCCAGGCTCGCAAGCACGTCCAGCCGCATGTTTGGCAGGGCTCTGCGCCATGGTACTGTAGGCTCCCTGTGACCATTGTCAGCCACGCCTGGAGATTACCGATGCGAGTCCTGCTTGCCGTTTGTCTTGTTCTGTCGCTCGGCTTCGCGAACGCCGAGAATCACGCCGATACGCTCAAACGGGTCGCGGAAACGGGCGAACTCCGCGTCGGCTTCGTGCCAGACGCACCGCCGCTCTCTTTCCTCGACAGCGAAGGAAAAGCGGTTGGTTACTCGATCGATCTTTGCCGCCACATAGCGTCGGCGGTTCGCGATGAGCTGGAACTCGAGAAAGTCGACATCGTTTTTACACCGCTGGTTTCAATGGAAGACCGAATGAGCGCCATTGAAAACGGAGCTATTGACATCGAGTGCGGTGCATCAACGGTCACTCTGTCGCGACGCAAGCGGGTCGATTTCACGTTAATGACATTTATCACCGGTAGCGCAGTATTGTCGCGCAAGACCGATTCGATTGGAATCATTGACGACCTTGACAACAAAAAAATCGCTGTGCTGGGTGGCACGACGACCGAGGATGTGATGCGGCGCGCCATTGAGGTAAACGACTTCAAAATCAAACTCAAATTGATCAGCTCGCATGACGAGGGCATGCAGCTGCTGAACAGCGGCAAGGTTGATGGTTATGCATCTGACCGAGCAATGCTGATTGGTCAGGTCTTCAGAAACGAAAATGCCAAAAATGAATACGCGTTGACCCGCACCGCGCTTTCGTTCGAACCGTATGCAATGATGATTCCCCGGGGCGACACTGAATTTCGCTTGGTGGCAGACCGGGCCCTGGCGTCGCTCTTCCGCGATGCAAGGATCAGGCGTATCTATCAAAACTGGTTCGGCCGTTACGGTGAGCCGCTATCGCAAATCGTCGAAGCGATGTACCAGTTTCAGGCAGTAGGCGAATAAGGAGATAACAAGAAATGAAAATCGAAACTCTCGCAGTTCACGCTGGATACGAACCGGATCCGACGACAAAGGCAGTTGCCGTCCCTATTTATCAGACGACTGCATACGCATTCGATGATACACAGCATGGTGCGGACCTGTTCAATCTCAAGGTCGAGGGGAACATCTATTCGCGCATCATGAACCCGACGACTGCGGTACTGGAGCAGCGCGTCGCGGCAATGGAAGGCGGACTCGCGGGCCTGGGATTGTCGTCCGGTCAGGCGGCGACGACCTATTCACTGTTGACGATTGCTGAGGCTGGCGACAATTTCATCACGACCTCGACGTTATATGGCGGCACGTATAATCTTTTCGCTCACACGTTTCCACAGATAGGTATCGAGGCACGTTTTGCAGCCCCCGATGACATCGACGGCATGGCGGCATTGATCGACGATCGCACCAAGGCGATCTACTGCGAGTCCCTCGGTAACCCGGCCGGTAACGTTGTCGATCTCGAACCATTGGCCGACATGGCGCACGCCCATGGCGTGCCCGTCATCGTGGATAACACGGTGCCAAGCCCATACCTTAACAATCCGTTCAAATGGGGCTGCGACATCATCGTGCATTCGTTGACCAAGTACCTGGGTGGGCACGGCACCATCATCGGCGGCGCGCTGGTCGACTCGGGCACGTTTGACTGGGTCGCCAACAAGGAACGGTTCCGGCGCCTCAACGAACCGGATGTGTCCTACCATGGCGTCGTCTACACGGAGGCCCTCGGCGAAGCGGCATACATCGGCCGGGCCCGGGTCGTGCCGTTGCGCAACATGGGAGCGGCAATCTCACCGATGACCAGTTTTATGGCCTTGCAGGGCATCGAAACGTTGCCGCTGCGCATGGACAGGATGTGCGAAAACGCGCTCGTCGTCGCCGAACATCTGCAACAGCATAATCAGGTCGCGTGGGTGCGCTATGCAGCGCTGCCCGACAGCCCGCACAAAACGCTTGCCGACAAGTACATGGGTGGCCGAGCCTCGGCGATTCTGAGTTTCGGCATCAAAGGTGGCATTGAGGCGGGCACCAAGTTTATCGATGCGCTGCAGCTCATCACACGCCTCGTCAATATTGGCGATGCCAAGTCCCTGGCATGCCATCCGGCCTCGACAACGCACCGTCAACTGGCGCCCGAGGAACTGGAAGCATCCGGTGTCAGCGACGACCTCGTCAGACTGTCGATTGGCATCGAACACATCGACGATATATTGGCAGACATCGATCAGGCGCTTGCCGCGGCGACGTAACCGTGTGACCGACAAAGTGTGGATCAGGTCACACTGTTTCACCTGTCTGGCACTACGTTAGACGCTATTATTGGCATCTGGTGCTCAGCCTGAGTAATAGAGTCGCGGCACGGAAGGAGGCGGCGAATGGGACCTGTTGATCCGCAATTTAGATTAGGCGCGCTGATTCTTATCGGCGCGTCTCTTACTCTTTCGTCACCCGCTTACGCGTACCTTGATCCGGGCACCGGCAGCATTATTTTGCAGAGCATCCTTGCCAGCATTGCCGTGGCGATAGGCATGTTGCGGCTATACTGGCACCGTTTCAAATCCTTTGTCGCAAACCTGACCGGCAACTCGCAGGACCAGAAACGCGAAAAAAATCAGGAAGTCGGGCAGGAGCCCGATCTCTGAAACGATTCGTTAATGCCGCAGGTCCTAGCTGAAACCGGTTCATTTCGAGATCCGAGAGGTCGAATCTTCCACGTAAGTGGCCGTTTGTTTCGAACGGTCATGCCCGTCGCGGCAAATGACTTCGACGCTGTTCGCTCATCCGGATTCATCAATGAACTGGTCGCCGGCGGCAACCTCGTCGCCGAGACCATCGTTGACAAGTCGATTCTCGGTCGTGACGGGGAACAAGCCGCGTACGTGCTCGAACATCCGAAACTGCCTTTTGTTTCATACCCCTATGAATGGTCCTTCGAAGGATTGAAAAAAGCGGCACTGCTGCACCTTGAGATTCAGCAGGCGGCTTTACACGCTGACGTCGCATTGACTGACGCGACTGCCTACAACATTCAGTTTGTCGGACCAAAACCGATATTTATCGACAGCCTGTCCTTCCGGCCGTATGCGGACGGCGAGTACTGGGCGGGACACCGACAGTTTTGCGAACAATTCATTAATCCGCTGTTGTTGCGCGCAGCTGCGGGTCTTGCTCACAACGCCTGGTTTCGCGGCTCGCTTGAGGGCATTTCGGCTGAGGAAACATCAAGGGTGCTGCCCTGGCACAGCCGCTTGTCCTGGAACACGTTTACGAATGTCTTCCTGCAGGCCCGATTGCAGCGCTCATCCGCAGGTGCGCAAGAGTCCATCGCCAAGATAAAGGCCAGGCGACTGCCGCGAATCGGATTCGAGCAAATACTTCACGGCCTGCATCGCTGGATCGGCAAACTGAAACCGAAAACGGACAGCAAGACCGTATGGGCCGACTACGCGCAAGACAACAGCTATGCGCATGAGGAAACAGAAAAGAAACGAGCCTTCGTCGCGGACTTCGTAGGACGCGTCCAACCTGGTCTTATACTTGATATCGGCTGCAACACCGGTGACTACTCCGCATTGGCGCTGGCAACCGGTGCCAATCTCGCCATCGGTTTCGATTTCGATCACAGCGCGCTCGATGCTGCGTTTCGCCGCGCCGAACAGGACTCACTCAATTTCTTGCCGTTGCATCTTGATGCCGCTAATCCCAGCCCAAATCAGGGTTGGCTGCAGGCAGAGAGGCTGGGGTTCCAAGCTCGGGCGAAAGGTGACGCCGTGCTCGCGCTGGCGCTCGTACACCATCTCGCGATCGCCAAGAACCTGCCGCTCGGGCAGATTGTCGACTGGCTGGTATCGATGGCGCCGCAGGGCGTGATCGAATTTGTTCCCAAGTCCGACCCGATGGTGCAGCGGCTGTTGCAACTGCGTGAGGATTTGTTTGACGACTACGACGGCGGGATTTTCGAAAACCTAATCGGGAACGCCGCCCGGATTGTGCGCAGTGAAACTGTTTCATCAAGCGCTCGCACGCTGTACTGGTATGACCGCAGCTAATCCCAACAGGCTGGTACGGCAAGGACTGCCATCGGCCGGACTCGCGGCAATCGCGCTCTTGACGATCGGATGTTTCGCAACGCTCTCTATCTATGCCGGCAACAGCGACGAGTTTGTTTCGCCATTCTGCAAGCTCTTTTCCATCTACGCGCCGTATTTACTGATTTTGTGCACCGGCGCAGGGCTGCTCGGCAGCATCATGACAGCCGAAGGTGCCCTCCGCTACAAGGCCATCCTCTCAGCAGTGGCCATACTGGTTTGGCTGCAGGGTAATATTCTGGTCTGGGACTATGGCAGCCTCGACGGTCGCACTATCGACTGGATGTCCGCAGACTGGCGCGGCATGCTCGACTTCTCTATCTGGATAATCTTACTGGCGCTCGCAATCACCGCGTACAAGCAATTCGGCAAACTGCTAGTCATTGCTGCTATTGCGACATTGCCGATTCAGGTCGTCAATTCTGCTGTGACCATACTATCGAGCCCCGCCGAACTTGGCGGCGCAGACAGTATCGATATCGACCCGCGCGCCCGCGACGCATTATTCAGTTTCTCGAGTTCGAGCAACACCGTGCACATCGTGATGGATGGTTTTCAGTCAGATATCTTCGCCGAGATCGTCGACAATTATCCGGATCGCGATGTGCGCGGCGAGCTACGCGGTTTCACGTTTTTTGCGGAACATCTCGGCGTCTATCCGTATACGCAGCTGACTATGCCCGCGATGCTGAGCGGAAAACTCTACCGCAATGACATCCCCGTGGACGATTTCGTACACAACACCCTGCAAGGCAATACGATTCTCAACGCCGCTTTCAAAGCCGGCCATGAAGTCGATATCGCTGCTCAGATCAGCCTCGCGAATATCTATGGAATCGGTAACGTCAGCCATACATATGGAATAACTCCGAGCGACCACGTTTCGGCACGGGACTACACGCTGAACGACGCGGCCAAACTGATCGATCTGGCGCTGTTCCGCGTCGTCCCGCATTTTGCCAAAGCCTTAGTCTATCGGGACCAGCTGTGGGTATTTCAGGGGCGGATACGCGCCGAATCCTACTTGCAGCTTCAATATTTTTCCGACCTGGCGTTCTTGCGACAGCTTGCGGAGAAAATGTCCGTCAGTCGCGACATGCCAGTGTACAAGCTAATTCATGTAATGCTGAGCCATCGGCCGACTGTCGGTAACGAGCAATGTGAATATGACGGTCAGCACTCATTAAGTCGGGCGAACGTGACGAAACAGGCACGCTGCGGTTTGCTGGCCGTGCTCGATGTCTTACATCGCATGAAGGAGCTGGGCATTTACGACGAGAGTCTCATCGTGTTGATGGGTGATCACGGAGCGTGGGTGCCGGTAGATACGCTGCGCAACGGTGATGCCAAGGCTGCCGACGTCGACGCAATGACCGTCGCGATGGCAATGCCGGTTCTCGCCATCAAGCGTCCCGGCGACGACGCTGAATTTCAAGTATCCACAGCGCCGACTTCGATTGTCGATATCCCGGCGACGATTAATGGAATAATGAATCTCGGCGCTGAATTCGACGGCGTGTCTGTATTTGAGATCGGCCCGGATAAAAATAGAACGCGTACCCATCTAACGTACGGCTACGGTATCAATCCCAAGGCGAAGGGCTTTCTTTTTCCGATGCACGAATACAGTGTCCGTGGAAACCCGCTGGATGCCACCGCGTGGCAGCAGCAAGCGCGACATGTTGCCGGGAACATCGTTGCGGCAGAGAGCGAGTAACACGTACCCGATCTCAAATCGCCGAGCTCACCTCACTCAGAACACGTCCGCAATCCGCATCGACTTTGAGTGTGGCAAGGTCGTCCGCGCGTGTGCGCCCCTGGTTGACGATGGCTATGGGTTTTTGCTGCTCAGACGCCTGACGAGCGAAGCGATATCCCGAAAACACCATCAGTGAGGAGCCAACGACGAGCAATGCGTCAACCCGGTCGATTGCATCCTTTGCATTCTGAACACGTTCTGTCGGCACGGATTCGCCGAACATCACGACGTCAGGTTTTACAGTGCCGCCACACTCGATGCATTCCGGAACCGAAAAACTTCGATGGCTCTCGGCGGCGAGTTCGGCATCACCGTCAGGCGTGTAGCGAAAAATTTCTGCGTGCCAGCGGGGGTTCGCGTCACTAAGATCTCGCTGATACTCGGAGCGGGTCTTTGTCCTGTCGCAGTCAAGACAACGAACCTTGCCAAGGTCACCGTGCAGGTCGATGACACGACGGCTGCCGGCTGCATGATGCAGCCGGTCCACGTTCTGCGTAATCAGTGTGTCGACCAAACCCGTCGCCTCCAGATTGGCCAGGGCGTGGTGCGCTGCATTCGGTCGGGCCGCGGAGAATCGTTGCCAGCCTACATAGCTCCGCGACCAGTAACGTCTGCGGGAATTGGCGTTATTGACGAAGTCCGTATACTGGATCGGGTTCGCCGTTTTCCAGGCGCCGTTGCGGTCACGATAACCCGGAATGCCCGACGCAGTACTTACGCCCGCGCCGCTAAGAACAGCAATTGATTCGCACCCGGACAGGAATTCAGCGAGCGATTTGCTTTGCGACGCCATGCTGTCAGTGCAAAACCAATGGTTTCTTAGGTGTTTGAAGCCTCGAAGATACTTGCGATTGACCCGTCGAGCATCCTGTTGAACTCATCGTCGGACTGCTGTGCCTTGAGACCCTCCGCCAGCGCTCGCGAGAAGCTGGCCACCATGCCGTTTTGTCGCGACAGTCGATCATTCGCCTCTTCGCGCGAGTAGCCACCGGAAAGCGCTACGACTCGAGCAACGTTGGGGTGTGCGACACAGTCCGCGTACAGGTTGTCTTTCTCGGGCAAAGTTAGCTTGAGCATCACGATCTGGTCCGGGCCAAGATTGCTCAGCTCACTCATGATGCCGGCGTGCAGGAGTTCTTCGGCTGCAGCTTTGTCGGGGCAGTGAATGTCGACTTCCGGTTCAATGATCGGTACGAGACCCGCGGCGATAATCTGCCTGCCAATGTCGAACTGCTGCTTGACGACAGCATCGATTCCTTTTGCGTTCGCCTGTTTGATGACGGATCGCATCTTGGTGCCGAAGACGCCGTTTGCTTTTGCTTTCGCAAGGAGATCGTCGAGACCCGGCATTGGTTTCATGACTTGCACACCGTCTTGCTCGTCCGCAAGCCCTTTGTCGACCTTAAGGAACGGCAAGATATTCTTTTCGTTCCACAAGTAGGCAGCCGTCGATTGGCCCGCGACCTCACGGTCCATCGTGTTCTCGAACAGAATGGCGCCGAGAATACGCTTACCCGTAAATGCCGGGCTCGTCATGATTCGGCTGCGCATTGCGTGCACGACATCAAACATTTCGTCGTCATTCGACCAGGCGTCTTCGGTGACGCCATAAAGGCCCAAGGCTTTCGGCGTGCTGCCGCCACTCTGGTCAAGGGCTGCGATAAACCCCGGTCGGGTTCTGGCAATCTCAAGCTGCTGTTCGAATGTGCTCACTATTCTTCTCTACTCTCTAGTTTGTGACTGGAAATTCCGAAGGCCGGATTGTACAGCAAGCTCGGCCGTCTGCACCCCGAAATCGAAGTCAATGGTGTACTCTGACGCCGAGGAAGAAAAATGACGCCAAAAATCGGAAACTTAGGGCTTGCTGCGTGCATGGCCCTTGCACTCGCGACGCTTGCAGGCTGCTCGGAATCGGACACGTCCCCCGCCGACCACGGGCCTGCGTCCGTTGCGACGACGAGCGACGCGGCCGACGTGCCGGTGGCGCAATTGAACGGGTTCGTCGAACCAAGCCGCTACAGTATCGAATTGAGAATCGATCCTTCTCAGGAGCGCTTTTCGGGAGTTGTTACGATCGATGTTCAGGTCGACGAGCCTCTTGACTCATTTTGGCTGCACGGCAAGAACCTCGACGTTGACGAAGTCTTTTTGACCGATGCCCAATCGAATCGAGTGAGCGCAAAATACGAGGAACGCGATCCATCCGGCGTTGCCCTGATTACGCTCCAGCAATCGGTCGAGGTGGGCCCCGCAACGCTGCATTTCGCCTACAGCGCGGCATTTAACAGTGATGCCAATTCGCTGTACAAGATCGTGCGGGGCGAAGATTCTTATGCCGCAACTCAGTTTCAGGCTATTGCCGCAAGGCAGGCGTTTCCGGGATTCGATGAACCGGGATTTAAAGTGCCGTTCGACCTGGTTGTTATAGCGCGGCGCGACGATATCGTTGTGACAACAACGCCCGAAGCCGCAACAGAGGTGTTGGATGACGGCTTCGTAAGACATGTATTCGAAACAACGCGTCCCTTGCCTACGTATCTTCTCGCGTTTGCCGTCGGTCCTTATGATCTCGTTGATTTCGGAACGATTCCGCCGAATAAAATACGCGATCGAGAGCTGCCACTTCGCGCCATTGCTGCCCGAGGCCTCGGTGATCGCCTTGACTATGCCCTCAAACATACGGAGGGCTTGCTGGCCGAACTCGAAGAGTACTTTGGTATACCCTATCCCTATAAGAAGCTCGACCTCATTGCGGCACCCGAGAGTTTTGGTGGGGCGATGGAAAATGTCGGTGCAATTGTCTACGACGAGTATCTGCTGTTAATGGATGCAGATTCCCCGCTCGGCCAGCGTCGCGCATACACGACTGTGCATTCTCATGAAATGGCGCACATGTGGTTCGGCAATCTCGTGACGCCCCGGTGGTGGAACGATATCTGGCTCAATGAATCGTTTGCGTCCTGGGTCGAATACAAGGCAGCCCGCTCGTACTGGCCCGAGGGTGAGTTCGACCGGGAACTTCTGACAGGCGCGCTCGGCGCCATGGCGAGGGACTCGCTGGCATCCGCTCGTGAAATACGTGAACCCATCGACCACAACAACAAAATCGACGGAGCGTTCGACGGCATCACCTATGAAAAAGGCGCCGGAGTATTGGCGATGCTCGAGCGCTACGTCGGCGAGGAGCAATTCAGGGCCGGAGTTCGGCTGCACCTGAACCGCCATGCGGACGGGACTGCCACTACCGAGGATTTCATCGCATCACTTGCAGAAGGAACGGAGCGTGTCGAGATAGAAGCTGCGTTCAAATCTTTCATCCAACAACCTGGCGTGCCGCTGCTATCTGTAGAGCTCGATTGTGAGGATGAAACAAGCCCGCGCCTCGAAGTCCGGCAGGCGCGTTATGCGCCGCTGGGCTCAACGATAGACCCGCACGCTAGTACGTGGCATGTCCCGATGTGCGTCGCGTTCACCGCCGATGGTGAAGAAAAAACCAGCTGCACACTTTTGAGCGACAAGGAACAGTCAATCAAACTCGATGCAGGCAGTTGCCCCACCCGGATACATCCGAACGCCGATGGGGCCGGGTATTATCGGTTTTCACTCGACGAATCCGCCTGGGATGAACTGCTTACCCAAGCGGCCATCCTGCCGCCGGCTGAAGCATTGGTCATCGCAGACAGCCTCGACGCCGGGTTCAGAGGCGGGATGGTGTCGCCCGAGACTTACGTATCAGGGATTGCTGCCCTGGTCCGCCACCAGGCCTGGGATGTCGCTGACGCAGCCACCACGTACCTGGAGCAAATATCGAACGTCTTTGAACTTGATCAGATGGATCCTGTGCTGCAAGCGTTCCGCTCGATCGTACAGCCACGCTTTCTGCAGCTCGAAACCGACTTGGACCCCGGCTCGAGCCTTCTGCGCCAACGCATGCAGCGATTTCTCATCGTCATTGCGAAAGACCCGACATTGCGCGAGCAGTTAGCGGAACAAGCGGCGGCAGTGATTGGCCTCGACGGCGACGCCGATCCATCGGCTGCGGCGGCCGATCAGCTCGAGACGATTTTCGGTGTCGGCGTGCAGGATCTCGGCGAGCCGTTCTTCGATTTGTTGCTCGAAAAAACCGCGAGCTCGGAGGACCCGACATTTCGCCGCGCCGGAACGGGCGCCCTCGCCCGGGTCGAGGATCCCGCACTTGTTAAAGAGCTGCAGGCGACACTAATGGCGAACGCGTTCAAAGGCTCGGAATTTCGAAGCATTGTCGCTCGCCAGATGGTACGACAAGCTACCGCCGATTTGACCTACGACTGGATAAAGGACAATACCGACGCAATATTGGACCGCTTGCCGGGAGGGCTGACGGGAAAAATCCTGCCGTCATTGGGTAGCTCTTTTTGTAGCATCGAAAAAGCTGAGGAGTGGGAAGCTTTCATTACGTCGCATGCCGACGATCTTCCAGGGTACGAAAGAGACCTCGCACAGGCAACCGAAAGTATTCGACTTTGTGCAGCGTTGAGAGAGTCGAGCGCGGCCGACCTCGTAAGTGCATTCGCGGCGTATAACTGATTTTATTTTTGTGAACTCCTTACCGGTCGCCGCCGCCCAGTTAGCTAACATGGTCGCACACCGACAGGAGACACAGTAATGAAAGTCATATTGATAGCCTGGTTCATCACCTCGGGCGACACATCGGGTACTTCACTGAGTGTCGAATTCGCCTCACTCGAGGCTTGCGAGAGCGCCGGCCTGGCGTTGCAGGAGGCAGGGAACCGGGGGGCCGGCAAGAACGTCAAATGGCGTTATGTCTGCACGCCAGGCGGGTAAGGCAGGACGGAAGTAGTTACGAAACTACCTTATGCACCGATGCGAAAAGGGCCCCGAGAGGGGCCCTTTCAGCTAGAACGGTCCGTTTACGACTGACGGTGTATGCCAGAACGCAGCCCAAACATCCTCATCACGAACGTAGTACACGGTATCGTCATGAATGAAAGAGCGATTGCGGCTGGAATAGAACGGTATCGTCGTACCATCGGCCGGCGGCGAGATCGAACCGGCACT
>JAOTUB010000210.1 GCA_029864095.1 Gammaproteobacteria bacterium
CGCTGCCCTCCGTCCCGATCTATCTCGGCGCAATGTGGCTCGGCGGCTATAACAAAAGCTCGGAATCATCTGCAGCTCATTGGGGGGCGAACTCGTTACGTGCGGTGGTGGTTGGCACGCCCGAGTTGGTCGTATTGGCATATGCTACCGGCGGTCAGAGACCGGAGGAGGGCGAGCCGGGATGGAACCCGTTCGATGATTACAACGGCGTCAGTGGGCATTCGTTCTACGGCGCAGTGCCCATTATCACGGCGGCCAGAATGACCGACAGGCGTTGGGCCAGGTACACCCTTTATGCTGCCTCGGCGTTACCGGGGCTTGCCAGAGTCTACGACGACAAACACTATTTTTCACAGTCCTTTCTTGGCTGGTGGCTTGCCTATCTGGCGACCCAAACTGTTGAAAAAACCAATCGTGGCGAGCAAAGAGAGGTTCGCATTGTGCCGGTACCTTACACAGACGGTGGTGGTTTGCAGGTAACCGTCCGGTTCTAGCGCAACGGCGGTTGGCCTAGAATTCGAATCCCGAAGTCGCTTTTGCCGTTTGGCAGGGACGCTGCTCGTTTAGGCCCCAGAAGACCCCTAACTCCCAGCGAAACTTCTTGCCGGGAGAGAGCCCCTGCAAGCCCGTCAGAGCCGGCGCGATGGCCGACGTATCCTGTCCCGTATGCAACTCGATAACTGGATCGAGTGTTTCCCTGAATCGATAAAAGAACCTTACGACCACATGTGATTTAAACCACGGTTTGAACTATGCTCGGGCATTACTGAGGAAGGTGCTGGCATGGCGCAGAAAGTCATTATCATGGGAGCTGCCGGACGAGATTTTCACGTCTTCAGCTGCTGTTATCGGGACCAGCCGCACTTCTACGTCGTTGCGTTCACGGCGACGCAGATACCGCATATCGAACGACGTCGATTTCCAGCCGCACTTGCCGGCAAGTCATACCCGCAGGGCATTCCCATTTACCCTGAGGAGGAACTCGGAACGCTGCTCAGCGAGCACGATATCGATGAAGTCGTGTTCGCCTATTCCGACGTGCATTTCGACTATGTCGATGTGCGTCGCAAGCGAGTTGAGTCTCACGGCGTGCGGTTTTCACTGTTCGATGTCGACGCAACGATGTTACCGTCGGCGAAACCGGTCATCGCGATTACGGCAGTCAGGACGGGCTGCGGCAAGAGCCAGGTTTCGCTGCGAATTACCGACATTCTCAAAGACATGGGCAAAAGAACCGTGGCCGTCCGGCACCCGATGCCCTACGGTGAGCTAGCGAAACAGGCCGTGCAGCGTTTTGCGACTTACGATGATCTCGCGCGCCACGAATGCACGATTGAAGAGCGGGAAGAGTACGAGCCGCACATCAAGAACGGCGTGGTGGTTTATGCCGGGGCCGACTATGCGGCTATTCTGGCGCAGGCGGAGCAGGAAGCGGACGTTATCGTGTGGGATGGCGGAAACAACGACACGCCGTTTTACAAACCCGATCTCTGGATTACGGTCACCGATCCCTATCGCCCGGGGCATGAACTCGAGTATTTTCCAGGCACAGAAAATTTCGCGCGCGCCGACCTGATCCTGATCAACAAGGTTGCGCATGCGGACAAACAGAATATCGAAACGATCGAGGCCAACGCGAAATCTGTGAATCCCGATGCGACGATCGTGCATCGCGAATCGACGTTGGACGTGCCGCAGCCTGAACTGATTGCGGGCAAGCGCGTGCTGGTCATTGAGGACGGTCCGACGACAACGCATGGCGGCATGCCTTTCGGCGCCGGTGTGGTAGCGGCCAGGCTTCACGGGGCTGCGGAAATCATCGACCCGCGGCCGTGGGTGGTGGGCGAAATTGCAGACACCTTCGAACAGTATCCGAACGTCGGGGCGCTGTTGCCGGCGATGGGCTACAGCGGTGCGCAGATTCGTGATCTGGAAGCAACGGTCAACGCTGTCGATTGCGACCTGGTACTGGTAGCGACTCCGATCGATCTGACGCGCCTCATCAACATCGAGAAACCGCACATGCATATCGGCTATCGCCTCATCGAGCAGGATGGGGCGTTGACCGAAGCCGTGCGTCGAACAGTCTCAACATGAGGTAATGCTATGAAAGCCATCGTAGGATTCGGGTTTTTTCTGCTGTTTCTTGCCGGTATCGCTTTGGTCGCGCTACAGGGCCGGCAAATGGCGCAGCGAAATATGCCGGGCGGCGGCGCCGGTATGACCGGCAAAAGTTGGCGACCCACAGTGATAGGTGCCGAGTCCATGCCCGAGGACAGTGGCATGTTTGTGCAGTTTGCGGTTGATGGTAGTGTCGAGGGACACGGTGGCTGCAACTCGTTCTCCGGTTCTCTCGAGCAATCGGAATCCCGCGTAGCAGTCGGCACGCTCGCTGCCACCCGGAAGGCCTGCGCTAAACAGGTCATGCAGCGCGAGACCGCATTCATTGCCGCATTGCAGGATGCGGCGCAGTTCGAAATGGGCGGCGGCCGGCTGCAACTGCTCGACGGTAGTCGAGCACTGCTTGCGGAGCTCGTTGCTGCGGAACAATGAAGCTGTCGATAGACTATCTGACGTTGCTGCAAAGGTTGCGCGTCGCGACCTTTTTACTTGTCCTGTTCGCGCCATTCTCGATCCACGCACAGGACAATGCACCGGGTTTTGAGCTGACGCCGTTTGGCGCTTATAGATTCGGCGGAACTTTCAGCGTCGAGGAGTCTTCAGATTCCTATGAACTCCAGGATTCGTCGAGTTTCGGTCTGATCGTCAACTGGCCGCATTCGCCTGATACAACTTGGGAAATACTGTACTCGAAGCAACAAACCGAAGCCGAATTCAGCGGCGCAACCGTGAACGATCCGCTTGTCAATATCGACCTGCAGGTCCTGCAGTTTGGGGGCACCTATCAATTCGAGGGCGAAAAGGCCCGGCCGTATTTGGCTGCGACGATTGGTGGCACGCATGCAAGCGCCCGTTCCACAGGCTCCAATAGCGACACATTCTTGTCGGGCTCGATTGGCGTTGGCGTAATGATCAGCCCGAATTCGCGCGTCGGTCTGCGCCTCGAGGCGCGTGCGTACGCAACGTTGACGAGTTCGAGCACGGATCTGTTGTGCCAGACCGGTCCCGTCATCAGCGGCTGCGCCGTCCGCATCGAGGGTGACCTGTTGTCGCAAGTCGAGACGTTCGCGGGCGTCGTGTTTCGCTTCTAGCGCCGGCTTCGAAATGCCTCAGGTCGCGAACGATATTGTACTGTTTGATGGCGTCTGCAATCTCTGCGAACGCACGGTGCGGTTCGTCATCAGGCGTGATCGCGCTGCGAATTTTCGGTTCTGTCCATTGCAGTCGCACATAGCGAAAACGCTCCTTGCAGCGCACGATTACCCGGACGATTCGCTGGCATCGGTATTGTTGTTGTCGAATGGTGTGGTGTACCGAAAATCGCGCGCCGCACTGCGCATTGCAAGAAAACTCGACGGCGTCTGGCCCGTGTTCTTCTATCTGTTGTATTGGTTGCCGGCGTTTATTGCCGATCCTGTATACGATTATGTCGGTAACCGCCGCTACAAGTGGTTCGGCAGGAAAGACGCCTGCTGGATTCCCGATGCGCAACTGCAACGGCGCTTCATCGGCGACTGAACGTTCTGTTGTCAGGCGGATGGCAGCGCGTCGACAAACGTTTGTATCCAGCGCTGCGTCATTGCATCCGGCAGTACGCCACATGCGGCGCCGAAATCCTGTGCGCAGTCCGGTACCTCGGGGCCTGCGACTCGCTTCCAGAGCCGGGTGCGGCCGAACGCCCAATATAAAAGATCAGCCTCGGTATTCACTTATGGATCACGTGAGTGAATACTGTAGCGTCGATCTTGGGTGCGATATAACGCGTACAAATCAACGATATGCTTGTGCTAACTGCTGTTGGGGCCCTCGGCGGGCTCACGTTGCTTCTTGCAACTGGCCTGGTCCTGGCCAACCGTACGCTGTACGTCGAGGAA
>JAOTUB010000008.1 GCA_029864095.1 Gammaproteobacteria bacterium
TGACGATTTCGAAAGAAACCGCGGGTATTCTGAAAGGTGAGTACGGTGCAACTCCGGCGCCTGTCAATGCGGAGCTGCAGGCACGCGCGCTGCAAGGTGCAGATCCGATCACCTGCAGGCCTGCTGATCTGCTTGAACCCGAAGTCGACAAGCAGACTGAAGAGTTGGCCAAAATAGCGATAGAAAAGAAAATTCGCCTCGCCGACGATGTCATCGACGACGTGCTTACCTACGCACTGTTCCCGCAAATGGGAATTCGCTTCCTGCAGAATCGCGATAACCCCGATGCATTCGAGCCGCCACCTGATGCGGCTAAAGCCGCGGCCGCAGCCGTGCCGCCAAGTAGTGTCCCGACAGCGGCGTCTGTTTACGCGGTTCGTGTGAACGGCAAAATGTACACAGTCGAAGTGGCAGAAAGCGGTCAGTTGTCGGACGTGCGTCCGGCCGCTGTTCCCGTGACGACAACGTCGGCCGACGTTTCGGGGGATGCCGTCAAAGCTGTCCTGGCCGGCAATATATTCAAAGTGCACGTGTCCGTCGGGGACGTCGTCAGCCAGGGTGACCCGCTATTGGTCGTGGAGGCCATGAAAATGGAAACGCTCGTCGTCGCTCCGAAGGCTGGATCCGTAACGCAGGTCTGCGTTGCTGAAGGCGATGTCGTCGCCGTCGGTGACACGCTTGCCGCGATCGACTGACAGATGGATCTGATCGAGCAAATCTGGCAGGGCTCGGGCCTGTACCAGATGACCGGCGGACAGGCCGCGATGCTCGTGATTTGTTTGGTGCTGCTGTACCTCGGCATCGTGCGCAAATTCGAGCCGCTGTTGCTAGTGACGATTGGTTTTGGCGGCCTGCTGTCGAATATTCCCGGTGTCGAAATCGCGACCGGCGACGGGCTCTTGCACCTGTTTTATGTACAGGGGATCGAGACCGGCGCCTTTCCGCTCATTATTTTCATGGGCGTCGGCGCGCTGACCGATTTCGGCCCGTTGCTAGCTAATCCGAGAACGCTGTTTCTGGGCGCCGCCGCGCAGTTCGGCATTTTCGCGACCCTGCTCGGTGCACTGGGTCTGACGGCACTGGGCGTGATGGATTTCTCGGTGCGTGAAGCCGCGGCGATCGGCATCATCGGGGGCGCCGATGGCCCCACCGCGATTTATGTCGCCGGGAAACTGGCGCCGAATTTACTCGGGGCGATCGCCGTTGCCGCGTATTCGTACATGGCTCTCGTACCGTTGATTCAACCGCCGATCATGAAGGCGCTCACGACCGAGGCCGAACGCAAGATCGAAATGGTGCAACTGCGTGAAGTTTCCAAAGCCGAGCGCATTGTCTTTCCGCTCGTATTATTGTTGCTCGTGGCGCTTCTTTTGCCATCGGCAGCACCGCTGATCGGCATGCTCGCGTTCGGCAACCTGATGCGTGAATGCGGCGTCGTCGATCGCCTGTCCCATACGACGCAGAACGCACTGATCAACATTGTTACGATCTTTCTCGGGCTGGCCGTCGGCTCGAAACTCAGCGCCGGACAGTTTCTCGTGCCGAGCACTCTAGGAATTCTGCTGCTCGGAATCGTCGCCTTCGCAATCGGCACAGCAAGCGGCGTCTTGATGGGCAAGCTGTTGAACGCCGTCTCGAGGCAGCCCATCAATCCGCTGATCGGTGCGGCCGGCGTATCGGCCGTACCAATGGCGGCACGCGTTGCCAACAAAGTCGGGCTCGAGGCGAACCCTCACAACATTCTCCTGATGCATGCCATGGGGCCTAACGTGGCGGGCGTAATCGGATCCGCTGTTGCCGCCGGTATCATGATCATGTTTACGTCGTGACCGGGACAAGAATCAGTACTTCAAAGCTCAGCCTTATCGGCTTCATTATTCTCCTGGCACTCGCCTGGTTTTGTTACCGGCCGGCGCTGGATGGTGATTTTCAACTCGACGATATGGCCCATCTTGCCGGGCTTGCTTCGGTCAATGATGCTCGTACGGCCACCGATTTCGTCCTGACCGGATCTAACAGCCCACTGGGCCGACAGCTTGCGATGTTGACCTTTGCGCTGCAGGCAGATGACTTCGCGGCCGGGGCGGGCGGGTTTTTGCGGGTTAACGTGTTTATTCACCTTTTTAACGCGCTGTTATTGGCCTGGTGTCTGTACCAGTTGGCCATAACCCAGGCGGTCGATCGGCAAAAAGCTGTTCTGATAGCGACAAGCGCCGCAGGCCTTTGGGTACTGCTGCCGTTGAATGCGACAGCATCATTGCTGGTCGTGCAAAGAATGACGACGCTCAGCGCAATGTTCTCGCTGGCGGGGCTCGGCTCTTATCTCGCTGTTCGCGGCAGCATCTCGAAGCAGCCGCGTAACGCAATGATGGCAATGACGGCGTTGCTAGCGCTGGCGACATTACTCGCCGCGTTCACCAAGGAATCCGGATTATTATTGCCGATGTTCGTGTTGGTGCTCGAATCAACGATATTGTCGCGCCCCGACAGTATTACGCAGCGTCATTGGGCCGCATGGAGGTTCGTCGTCCTGGTGTTGCCGAGTATCGCGATTCTCCTGTACCTCGCCAGTCGTGCGTCGTATCCGGACTGGATGCAGGATCGCCGAGGTTTCAATGCCTGGCAGCGACTGCTGACCGAATCGCAGATACTTTGGGTATATCTCAAGAATGCCGTGATCGGCTTACCCGGCAAGCTCGGGATCTTTCAGTCGGAGTTCCCGATAGCCCGGTCGCTTCTCGCATTCAACGCGCTCGCTTCCGCGCTGGCCTGGCTGGGTCTGGCAATCGCCGCGATTATCTGGCGGCGGAGCTGGCCGTTGTTTGCATTTGCCGTGCTGTGGTTCCTCGCCGGTCATGCGCTCGAATCGACAGTATTGCCGCTCGAGCTGTATTTCGAGCATCGCAATTATTTGCCAATGATCGGGCCGCTGTTCGCGCTTTGTATGTGGCTGCTTGCCCGTCCAAGCCCGTTCGGGCGTGCCGCGTTAATCGCGATACCGCTGGGCCTTATCGTTAACGCCTATTTCCTTTATGTCTTCGCGTCGATGTGGGGGGAGCCGTCTCTCGCGTCGCGTTACTGGGCGCTGCGCTATCCTGACTCGGTACGCGCGGTGACGCGTTTGGCCAGTTACCAGCTGATCGAAGAAGGGCCGCAGCGTGCGATCCGAACGCTGCATCACTTCGCGGCGGAATATCCCGATCATGCATACCTGCATGTGCCGGAGCTGAATCTGCTTTGCCAATCTGCCGGGGTGCCGGATCTGGAGCGGATCATTGCCGAGATTGAACAAAGTCTTGCCAATGCCACATTTACGTATACGGCGGGCTCCATGTTGTCACAGTTATTTACGACGGCGACCCAAGGTCGGTGCGAGATTGGCACAGATACCGTACGGCGGCTTGCGACGGCATTGCAGCAAAACGATCGATACATAAACGACCCGTATTACAGCCAGTTTCATCACAAGCTGCTGGCCGGAATCGCGCGTTACGAAGGCGATCAGGCCGGTTCGCTCGCGCATTTGCGAGTCGCGATCTCGCATTGGCCAACCACGGAATTGAATATGATGATGGTGACGTCCCTGGCAGGAGCCGGTGATTTCAGTGGCGCCGACGACTTCATCGACAATGCTATGCTAGACAAGCCTGTCAATCCGCTGAAGGCTCTTGCCTGGCGGCGTGATCTGGAGAGTTTGCGAACGTACGTTCGGGAACTCGAGAAGCACGATTTGGGCGATCAGGCTGAAGAGATAACTCAGCGCACGGAGTCGGATAAGGAATGAGCAAGGGGTCCATGGGCGTTAGCCTTTCTATCGTGATACCGGTGAAGAACGAAGCCGCATCTATCGGTGAGCTTGTTGCAACTGCGCAAACTGAATTTCCCGACGCGGAAGTCATCGTCGTCGATGACGGCTCTGCCGATGAAACGGCGGAAGTGGCCGAAAAGGCCGGCGCAATCGTCGTGAAACACCCTGAAAGTCTTGGTAATGGCGCCGCCGTCAAGACTGGTGCTCGCGCCGCGCAGGGCGAGGTCCTGGCGCTGATGGACGGTGATGGACAGCACGATCCTCGCGAATTCAAAAAATTGCTCGACAAACTGGATGACGGTTACAGCATGGCGGTCGGTGCGCGAGAATCGGGGTCTCACGCGAGTGTTGGCAGGCTGTTTGCTAACGGCTTTTACAACGAGCTCGCCTCCCGATTAACGGGCCGGAGAATACTGGATCTGACTTCGGGCTTTCGCGTTGCCCGGGCCAAGCTTTTTAAAGAATTTTTGTACTTGTTACCGAACGGCTTTTCCTATCCGACAACAATAACGATGGCGTTCATGCGCTCGGGATACCCGGTGTGTTTCGAAACCGTCAATGTTGCACAGCGTGAGGGTAGCAGCCATATTCGACCGATCCGCGACGGCATTCGATTCCTGGTCATAATCTTTAAAATAGCGACGCTATATGCACCGTTGAAGATCTTCCTGCCGATCAGTGGTTTTTTTCTGGCAACCGGGTTGGGCTGGTACGTGTATACCTACGTCGCGATGTCCCGCTTTACCAATATGAGCCTGCTTTTGTGCAGCGCCTCAGTAATCGTCTTGCTGATCGGCCTGATTTCCGAGCAAATTACGGCCCTGACATACAGCAAGTCCTGATGATCGGGCGGCTCAAGAAGACGCCATTGCACCCGCAGTGGTTCGCGTTCTTCCGCGAAGGACGGTCACCGAGATCAACTTGCGCTCACCTCGATGGATTTGTTGTCGACATCGGCTGCGCGGACGCAATGCCACGCCTGGCGCTGACCGCTATTTTGCTGCTCGTTCCGGTTCTGGGAGTGAATTGCGTTGCCTGGCTGGTCGCTGCGCTGAGTCGCTCCGACGCTACAATGCCGTATGCGTATCGAATGAGCTGGGCCAGGGCGTAGCAAGTGCATGTTGCAATAATTACGACGTCCTATCCTGACGATGTCCCGGGGAGCGAAGCAGCCGGGAGTTTTGTTGCCGACTTTGCACTGCAGCTGGCAATGCAGGTGCAAGTCACGGTGATCGCCGCAGCATCTGCTGCGTCACAGTCGCGTGACGGTAATCTTTCTGTCATTCGCTTTGCGGTGCCGCGCTCGCCACTTTCGCTGCTTAGACCATTTGATCCCAGGGACTGGTCCGCGATTGTCAGGACGATATGCAACGGCAACAGGGCCCTTGAGACATTCGTGCAGGACGGTAGCCCGGACTATCTATTCGCGCTGTGGACGCTGCCTTCCGGCTACTGGGCAGCGTCAGTCGGGCGACAATACAACATTCCATTCGGAATCTGGGCGCTTGGCAGCGATATCTGGTCTCTGGGCCGTATGCCGCTGCTGCGCGGCATGTTACGGCGTGTACTGCGCGCCGCGGATCGTTGTTTTGCCGACGGGCTAGAACTCGCCGACGATGTTGAACAATTATCCGGCCGTACTTGCCAGTTCCTCGCGAGCACAAGGAAGCTGCCGCAACCTGCCCGGGTAAGCAAGGCGGAGACTGCGCCATACAAGCTCGCTTTTCTGGGCCGCTGGCATCCGAATAAGGGTGTCGATATTTTGCTTGATGCATTGCGGCAACTGAGCGACGAGGACTGGTCGCGCATATCGCTTGTACGGATTTTTGGCGGCGGACCGCTGCAGGAAGAAGTGCACGGAGCTGCAGCAGGGCTGCAGGAACAGAACCGGGCGGTTGAGGTGGGCGGCTACCTCGACAAACAACGTGCCGCTGACCTGATCGCCTGGGCGGACTACCTGATACTGCCATCGAGAATTGAGAGCATTCCGGTCATATTTTCTGACGCGATGCAGCTTCGCACGCCAATTGTGGCGACGCCCGTCGGTGATCTGCCACGGCTGCACGATAAGTACCATTTCGGCGTGCTGGCAAAGGCTGCGTCGGCGGATGACCTGGCGACTGCATTGCGTGAGGCGCTGCTCGGCAATGCTGCAGGTTTTCGCAGCGGCCTCGAGGCGGCAGCAGCAGACTTCGACATACGGGATGTTGCCACGCGTTTTCTTGATGACATCGGAGGGTCGGGTACGTGACCAACCTGACCGTGAGTTCACAAGCACCGACAGATTGGGCCAGACAGTGTTCTGAGCGTGAATTCCTGTTTCACAGCCCGGACTGGGCAGCGTTGCTCGAGGCCAGCTTTAATGTCAAAACGCATTATATCCTCGACGAAACAGAGCAAGGCGGCTTCGCAGTGTCGTCGTTTCGCGCCGGCCCATTTTGGCTGGGTTACCTGGGCTTTCCCTATGGCGGGATGGTGGGGAATGCCGTTCTTGGCAATGCACTACTGCAAGACTTGCGAGTATCCCTGTCCGGCTTTCCGCCTGTGGCAATCCGCATTCCGGTTAGCGCTTTTGCCGAGTCGTCTGTCGATCTGGACTTCCCGTACGTTCAAACGCCCGAGACCGCGATCGCGGATCTGCCTTCCTGGACACCTGATGCAGCATCAGAGAATCATCGCCGCGACATAAAAAAGGCGGCACGCTCGGGTCTGGAGATTACGGATGCCCGCGGGTCTGAAGATGCTGCCGCGATCTTCCGAATCTACCGGGACACAGTGAAGCGGCACCGCGGAGGATTGCGTTACAACAAGACCTATTTCGCGAATCTGGTTGACCTTGCGCAATCCAACGACCGCGTGCGCGTCCGTCTCGCCCGGCTCGATGACAATACTGCGGGCTTTATCGTTGTGGTTCGTCATGGTTTTGTGGCCTGCTATCTGCATGGCGGGCTGAACCTGCAATACCGGCACTGTCGGCCGGCAGCGCTGTTATTCAGTGAGGCGATCGAGTGGGCGCAGGGATTGGGTTGTGAGTGCTTCAATCTGATGTCTTCCCCGCCGGATCAGCAGTCACTCGTCGCGTACAAGGAAAGATGGGGTGCGCGGACGAGGGAGCATCGCACCTATACGGTCCCGCTGCGGCGCTCGTATCGGTTTTTTCAGCTTGCCGAACGGCTTTACGGACTCGTGCGTTGAAGAACTGTGAAGCCGGAATCGAATGCTAAATGGAAGTGCATTACAATCGGACCGCACAAAAGCCCGCTGGTAAAGGTATCTCGAGTGCTATGACTACTGACGCAGCACACTCTCCAGGTAATCCTGTCACCCCGATAGGCCGCGTACTTAATTCTTTGTTGGAACTGCTTCCGACCAAGCTGGCCAAATTGTGGGCGCGGCAACTCAGCTGTGAGGCGGGGACAAAGGTAGTCATGCCGACGCGTCTCTACGTGGGTCGCGGTGTCACTCTGCAGCGGCGATGTCTGCTGCATTGCGGCGGCAAATCATGGTGTGACTATGAAGGTTCGATAACCCTTGGCGACCACGTCGTTATTGGCCCGAACTGTGTGCTTTACGGCGCTGGCGTCATCCGCATCGGCGACTACACGCATCTCGGGCCGGGTGCGATGATCATGACGCAGTCAGGGGTAGTTGACGACAAGAGCCGCTTTAGTCTGGCGCCCGCAAGGATTCACGAAGCAGTGGAAATCGGCAGAGGTGTCTGGATTGGTGCCGGCGCGGTGCTTGTCGGTGGAACCCGGCTCGGCGACGGCTGCACCGTCAGTCCAAACAGCGTCGTTAGCGGTGAATACGGTCCAGGAACGACCTTGGTCGGCAACCCCGCTCGCGTCGCCCGCACGCACAGCGTTTCATAGGCGGCCCGCTGATGCTAGCGCATGCCGGAGTTGACACCTTACTGGCGGAAATTGTCCGCATCAATCCGCTGCAGTCGAGTTTTATCGAGTCATCACTCGAAGGCGCCACCCCTGACGAAGTCAATGATCTCAGCAGGTACATAAGTTTTTGCGAACGTAATTCGCTGGATATTCCATATCTGGCGGAGTGTTACGACCTGATCGTAAAAGACACGCTGAGGGAGCAGTTCTACTTCCAGAGGCACCAGCGATATCGCTATTCGACGTTTGCCGAGGTCGCCGATTCCGTTTATTTTGATAATGACTATATGAGCAAATACATGCATGGTCTCGCGATCACTGCGTGGCTCTGGCCGAACCATCGTGAAATGCATCGTTACTTCGCGCGCAAGATTCCGACGACAGAGAAAGGCACGTATCTCGAAGTTGGTCCCGGGCATGGTGTGTACATGATGACGGCAATGAATCTGTCCGCCTATGATCGATTCGAGGGCATTGATCTCAGCCCAACCAGCGTAGAGATGACCAGGGCATTACTGGCGTCACACGAGGAGACGCACAGGGCGGTCTACGAAATATATTGCAGCGACTTCCTCGAAGACGAGCTGCATCAGAAGCGCTACGATGCGATAGTGATGGGGGAGGTTCTCGAGCATGTTGAGGAGCCGCTGATTTTTCTGCAGAAGATTCGCGAATTGGCGGCGGATGACGCATTCATATTCATTACCACTCCAATTAACGCGCCTGCTGTCGATCACATTTATCTGTTCCAGTCTTACAAGGACATTGAAGAGCTGGTGGTACAGTCCGGGCTATCAGTACGCGAGTCGCAACTAATACCTTACCCCGGGGAGTCAATCGACGAGTCCCTCGAGCAGTGCTTGCCGGTCAATGTTGCTCTGGTGTTGAAAAATTGATGTCGACGAAAATTAATCTGAAGTTCCATCATTTTGGCCTTGCGACGCGAGATGCAGACGAGACACGCTGCGTGCTATCCGGGCTGGGCTATGAGCTCTCGGAGCCGCTTTTTGACCCGCTGCAAAACGTAAATCTCATTTGGTGTGAGCACGAAACGATGCCTGCCATTGAGGTCGTCTATCCGGCTGACACTCCGGGCCCTCTCGATCCCTACCTCGCGGATTATTCGGAGATGGTCTATCACCTGTGCTACGTAGCGGACAGTATCCAGTCTGCCGTGGACGAATTGAGGGCGGCCGGCCTCAGGGTGTTACCCGTCGCCGCGCCGAAACCCGCGGTCCTGTTTTCCGGCAGACACGTGGGCTTTTATATGGCCAAGGGACTTGGCTTGATCGAGATCCTCGAAGACAAGTGATCTGTTACCGATGAGCGATGAGGTTCATTTTCCGGACGAGGCACTGGCACGCATCGATACGCTCGTGGCGGCAATCGATCGTGCCGAGGCGGCCGGTATCGAATACACCGACTCGGTTAGCATACACTTCCTGAGGAATTTCACGGTAGAACCACTCGAGCCGTACCTGAAATTTCATGTTCTGCGTGAGGCTATCAAGCCAGAGATATCCTTTGGCGGATACGACACCGTGCTGCAAGAGCTTCTCGATGAAGAGTCGGCCTTGCGTGGCGAATCCCCGGATATCGTCGTGGTCGCGCTCGATTTGTCAATGCTCGATCAGGAGTACGGCAGACCGGGATGGTGCGCCGATCGGGCGATCGATCGGTTGCGGGAAATGTTCGAGGCAGTTCGTGAACACACCAGCTCTCTAATCGTAGCGAATACAATGATAAGCCCCGTTCTTTCTCAGGAAGGAATAACGACACCCGGAGATGCTGTCACTCAGGAGGTGGCCCGGATCAATGCTTGGGTCTGCGAGTATGCGAGTTCAGATCCCGGCCGGTTTGTTGTTGCCGACTGGGAGCGCTTGCTTCTCGAGGCCGGACAAGACAATGCGCTCGATCAGCGCTTTTGGCGGGCGTCTCTGGCGCCGTTCAAGGCGGTGTTTCTCGATCTTTACGCACGCGAGATTGCGAAGGTGATTCGTGCCCTGAAAGGCAAGGCAAAGAAATGCCTGGTGCTGGATTGCGACGACACGCTGTGGGGCGGAGTGATCGGAGAGGATGGCCTGGACGGTATCAGACTCGGCACAGACGAGTGGCCGGGCGAGGCGTATTGCGCGTTTCAACACGGTGTGCTTGCGCTGCAGGAGCGCGGCGTTCTCATTGTAATTTGCAGCAAGAACAACGAGGAGGATGTGTGGGAGGTTATGCGGGACCATCCGAACTGCGTCCTGAAACAGTCGCACCTTGCTGCGTGGCGCATTAACTGGGAAGACAAGGCAAGCAACATCAAAGCATTGAGTGATGAACTCAATTTGGCACTGGACAGTTTTGTCTTTGTTGACGACAGTCCGCGTGAGTGCCAATTGGTGCGCGAATTTCTGCCGCAGGTGACTGTGTTGCAGGTTCCAGATGACCTGCATGATTACCCGGACCTGATCCTCAAAGACGGTTTGTTTGATACTTTGAGCATTAGTGACGAGGACCGACACCGCGCGGTGCTGTATCGAGAGGAAATCGACCGTTCCAAGGATCGTGCCGTGCATGTAGACCTGCATGACTATCTTGCGTCACTGCAACAGGTATTGCGGATCTGGGAAGCGGGTGACGAGGACCGTGCGCGTGTCACGCAGCTGACGCAGAAGACCAATCAATTCAATTTGACGACAAAGAGATATTCAGAGGGTCAGATTGAGGAGCTCATGAAGAGTGACCAGGCCGCCGTATTCGCGATGTCGGTCAGTGACCGCTATGGGGATCTCGGCACAACTGGCGTTTTGATCGCCCGCCACAGCGAAGGTGCAGGCCAGATCGACAGCCTGTTACTAAGTTGCCGCATTCTCGGGCGCAAGCTGGAAATCGCATTTGTCGACAAATGTCTGCAATATCTTGAAGAGCGCTGGGGGATATCCTCGTGGAGGGCCAGTTATAAGCCCACCAAAAAGAATGCGCAGGTTGCTGATTTTTGGGACCGGGTCGGCTTCTCGGCGGAGTCCGGCACAGATAGCATTAAGACCTACCGCATGGCCGCTGGCCAGCGAACCGATGCTTACCGCGACGTAATGTCTATCGAAGAGGCAGGGATTGATGCAGGATCGAATTAAGACCGTCATGGCGCAAATATTCAACGTTGATATTGGCGCGATTACTGATGAGAGTTCCCCGGAAAACATTGAACGGTGGGATTCACTGCGACATATGCAACTGGTTCTGGCGCTGGAGGACGAGTTTGGCGTCACTTTTTCGGATGGCGATATTCCTGAATTGTTATCGCTCAGGGCGATAGAAAAAAGTGTAGGAATTTTGGCGCGCTAACCAGATCGGAATGAACAAGCGTCACTACAGTAGTGCACTCATTGTCATCGCGTTAGTTGCCGCTGTCATGTTGATCTATTCTGCGCGCGATGGACTCACGGAAGCAATCAGCACAGCGTCGTTACATTTCCTTGGGCTGTTGTACGCCGCAACGCTGACGCAAAACCTGACGCTCTGGCTCGTTTTTCACGTCAGCGCCGGAGCCGGAGATGCGTATCTGCAGACGTCGAAGATGCATTTCGGCGGGCAAGTTGCGAAATACCTGCCCGGTAAGGTTTGGGGGTTGGTGTATCAGGCCACTTTGAAATCGGACACGATGCCATTCGGCAATATTGTTCAGGGTAACATCGTAATTCACGCGTTGTCCGTACTCAGCGTGGTCACCGCGAGCCTGGCGCTCATCATTTACTCTTTCTCAATGTCCATTGCAGTGATCGTATTGCTAGTTGGCGGCGGGTTGTCCGTCTATTTAATGTCGAGCGACCACCTGTATCGCATCATTCAGAGATTCAGTCGCCTGTCCACAAGATTCGAATTGACAATGGCTGTTCCGGCGACTGATTTTTCTGTCGGGACACGCGCCGGTACCTACCTGATTCTGCTCCTGTCATACGTTCTTTCGAACGTATTCCTGCTGTATGCATTTTTTGATCTTGATCTGCACGAAGTACTGCAGCTGACTGCGTATCTCGGCATTGCGTGGCTGGCCGGTGTCATGGTCGCCATCAGCCCATCGGGACTCGGCGTCAGGGAGGCCGTGTTTATTGCAATCGGCTATGCGGGCGATGCAAGCAGTTTTGAACTGTTCGCGAGCATCGCGATCGTAGCTCGTGCGATTCAGGTTCTGCAGGACCTTGTTTCAGCTTTTCTTGTGCCCACGATCGTCGGGCTTGCTTACAAGAAAAACGAAGCTGGGGCTTAAGAAACCCAGCGCATTCAGGAGCCCGAGCGGCACTACGCGAAAAACGCGCCAGGCGTTTCCAGCCTCTGGCGATGCCGCACGATGTTTGACCAGTTGCGGGACCGCGTCGACGATCGTGAAGTCACCGAGCCAACGCCTGAGGCGCCAATAGGTCGTCGAATAGGCGTCCAGTATCTTGTCCGGCGCCAGAAATCTGATGATGGCGAGCGCCAGACGTCTTGGAATCCAGTGAATGAACGGCCAGTGCACGTGTGGCTCGATGGGATACAGCAGGTTCGGCCCTGCGAAATAGCAAATGCCGCCAGGTTTGAGGATGCGGTATATCTGTGCGATCAATTTCTCAGGGCTGGGTACGTGTTCATAAACCTGGTTGCAAATCACAACGTCGACAGAATTATCGGCCAGGCTGAGACTCTCGATAGATTCTTCGCGAAACCTCAGGTTCGTGCGTTGCGATGTGAAATCTTGCCACCGTTGCCACGGCTCCGGATCCACGCCACATACCGAATCAAAGCCCGGTGCAAGGTGGTAACTTATGCCGCCGCTCCCGCAGCCGATATCCACGCAAGACAGCGTCTTGAGATCCAGATCAGTTAGCAGGTTCAGGCATTGCAGAATATTCTCGGCTTTCTGTTCCCGATTAGCCGAGCCCCAATGCGGGTCGGATGTTGCCGCATCGACTGGCGTGTTGCTACTCACTTCGTGATCGTTGCGGTGACCGCTGCTATGATCCGGTCGATTTCGGCATTCTGCAGCTTCGGTCCAAGCGGGAGACTTACGGTGTTGTCGCCGAAGGCCGTGGATACCGGATAATTCTCAGGGATCCAGCCATATTCCCGTTGATAATACGGCTGCTGCGCGAGGCTTCTGTAGTGAACTCCAACCCCGATGCCGGCATCGCTCATGTGGCGAATGAAGTCGTCGCGCGACATGCCACAATTTATTTCGTCGACGGCCAGTGTGTAAAGGTGATAGGCATGCCGCATATGCTCATCGGGCTCTAACGGGCGGCCGAGCGGCAAATCCGCAAAAGCGTGTTGATAGGCTTTCCAGATTTCACGACGTCGCAACCAGTTCTCCTCAACTCGCCGCAATTGATGAATGCCTAGCGCTGCCTGCAAGTCCATCATGTTGTATTTGAATCCGGCCTCGACCACTTCGTAGTGCTTGTAGCCATCGTCGCCAAAGCGACGCCATGCATCTTTGCTCATCCCGTGCAAAGCCAGAGTCTTGATGCGATCTATCATTGCCGGCGAACGAGCCAACACCATGCCGCCTTCGCCAGTGACGACGTTCTTGGTCACATAGAAACTGAAGCATCCGAAGTCGCCGAACGTACCGGCCTGCTGGCCGCGCCATTGTGTTTCGATCGCATGCGCACAGTCTTCGATTACGATGAGGCCGTGCTTTGCGGCGATCGCCATGATCGCGTCCATATCACAGGGCCTGCCACCAAAATGGACGGGTACGATTGCTCTGGTTTTGGCAGTTATGTGTTGTTCCAGCCGCGCTACATCGATGTTCAGCGTGTCCGCATCGATATCTACCGGTACCGGTGTAGCACCGGAGTGGATAATGGCGTTTGCCGTCGCACAAAACGTCATCGCCGTTGTCAGGACCTCATCGCCGGGTTTGAGGTTCGCAGCGATCATGCTCACATGGAGCGCGGCAGTGCATGAATTAACGGCGGCAACCCGGTCGTGACCGACGCCTTTCAGATCGGCGAATTCTTCTTCGAAGCGAGCGACCTTTGGGCCGGTACCTATCCATCCGGATTGCAGCGTTGCGAGGACCTCGTCGATCTCGTCGTTGTGGATATCCGGAGCGCCGAAAATAATGAACGGCGATTCGTGGTCAGCTGCCATTTTCTATTTCTCTCGCAAGAGACTCAGCAGATAGTCGCCATAGCCGCTGTGTGCCAGTGGTCTGGCGATGGTTTCGAGCTGATCCGCTGAAATGAATCCTTTGCGATAGGCGATTTCTTCGGGGCAGCAGATCTTGAATCCCTGGCGCTCTTCGAGAGTCTCGACGAAGTTTGCCGCCGCCAGCAGGGATGACTGAGTACCGGTATCGAGCCATGCCGTGCCGCGACCCAGCGCCTCGACATACAATTCGCCGCGATCGAAATACAGCTGATTGAGATCGGTGATTTCGAGTTCGCCGCGGCTCGACGGCTCGAGAGTCTTCGCGAACTCACAGGCTTGCGAGTCGTAGAAATACAAACCGGTTACCGCGAAGCGGGACCTGGGCTCAGCGGGCTTTTCCTCGAGACTCACGGCCTGCTCATCCGCGTCCAGTTCGACCACCCCGTATCGCTGCGGATCCTTGACCGGATAAGCGAATATCGTCGCGCCGGTCTCGCGCGCAACCGCCCGATCCAGCTTCGACTGCAGGTCAGTCCCGAAGAAGATGTTGTCGCCGAGGATCATCGCGCAGGACCCTCCGCCGATGAATTCTTCCGCCAGGATCAGCGCATGCGCCAGGCCCTCGGGAGCGTGCTGCACCGCATACGAAAGCGTCAGCCCAAGTCGCGACCCGTCTCCAAGCAGGTCCTGGAATCTCGGCGTATCCTGTGGTGTCGATATGACCAGAATCTCGCGGATTCCTGCCAACATCAAAATCGACAGCGGGTAATAGACCATCGGTTTGTCGTAAACCGGAAGCAGCTGCTTGGACAGCACCTGCGTCATCGGATACAGGCGCATGCCCGAGCCGCCGGCCAGTAGGATCCCTTTCATACTGCTTATGCTCTCTTGGCGTAGTTGAGATCAAGCCACTGTCGATACTGGCCGCTGGTCACCTCATCGAGCCAGGCTTGATTGTCGAGATACCATTTAACGGTCTTTCGGATGCCCGTTGCAAACGTCTCTTGCGGCTGCCAACCGAGTTCCCGTTCGATCTTGGCTGTCGCGAGTGCATAGCGGCGGTCGTGGCCGGGTCGGTCCGAAACAAATTCGATCAAATCTCGCCGTGGCTCAACGGCATTTCCGGATGACAGATCGTCCAGCTGCGAGCATATTTGCGTGACGACGTCGACGTTCGTCATTTCACAATTGCCGGCGATATTGTATACCTCGCCAGGCCGGCCACGGTCCAGCACGCTGCGCAGCGCTGTGCAATGGTCCGCAACGTACAGCCAGTCACGAATATTCTTGCCGTCTCCGTAGATTGGCAGTGCCTGGCCCCGAGACCCGTTCACGGTCATCAGCGGAATGAGCTTCTCTGGAAATTGGTACGGTCCGTAGTTATTCGAGCATAGGGTTGTTATGACTGGCAGCCCATACGTATGAAAATAGGACCGGACGAGATGGTCCGCTGCGGCCTTCGAGGCCGAGTAGGGGCTGTTTGGTGCGTATCGATTCTCCTCGGTAGCAGGCGCATCGTCGGGCGACAGAGAGCCAAAGACCTCATCTGTCGACACGTTAAGGACGCGAAAATCGTTTTTCTGCGCATCCTCAAGCGAGCGCCAATAGTGCAACGCCGCTTCAAGCAGTCGAAACGTGCCGACTACATTGGTTTGAATAAAATTCTGAGGCCCGTGTATCGAGCGGTCGACATGAGTCTCGGCTGCGAAATGTACGATTGCGCGGGGGCAGTGCTCTGACAATACCGACGGCACAGTATCCGGCTCGGCAATATCGCCCTGCACAAAAGAATGGCGGGTGTCATTCGCAATCGACTGTAGGTTTCGCAGATTCCCGGCGTAGGTGAGCTTGTCGAGGTTTACGACCGGTTCATCGCCTGCCTTGAGCCAGTCGAGCACGAAATTCGTACCGATGAAGCCGGCCCCGCCAGTGACTAGTATGGTCAAGTTGCTACTCTCTCAAATCGCTATCGGTTGAAGTGGTCTTCGAGAACCTGCGCAACGCAACTCGTCAGGCGTTTACCGGTTTCGATATGCAAGAACTCGTTCGGTCCATGGGCATTGGATTTCGGGCCGAGGAGTCCCGTGATCAGAAACTGCGCCTTGGGGAATTTCTCTCCGAGCATACCCATGAATGGAATCGTACCGCCGGTGCCCATGTACATTGAGGGCTTGCCGAAGAACGCTTCGGAGGCTTTGTTCATCGACGCTTCGAGCCAGTCTGCGACGGGCGGTGCGTCCCAGCCAGCCATCGTCGACTCCACCTCAAACTCCGCTTTGCACAGTGGCGGTGTATCGGCGTTGAGGACCTCGCTGACCGCGGCCGCCGCAAGGTCGGCGTTGCAGGTCGGTGGCAGCCGGAAAGAGAGTTTCAGGGTATTGAAAGGCAGCTGCACGTTGCCTGCGTTGACCAGCGCGGGCAGGCCGTCTGCGCCCGTGATGCTCAGCGTCGGCCGCCAGGTATTGTTGAGCAGCAGCTCGTCGTTCGACTCACCTGGCGACGGCGATTCGACCGCCCAGGGATATTTCTCATACGCCGAGTCGCCAAGGGTTTGGGCGGCTTTCTTGGCCTGTGCGATGCGCTCTTGCGGAATGTCGACATGCAATGCGTCCAACGTAACGCGGCCGGTCTCCTCGTCTTCGATCCGGCTGAGTAACTTGCGCAGGATGCGGAAGCTCGACGGCACGACGCCGCTTGCGGAACCGGAATGCACGCCCTCGGTCAATACGTCGGCACGCAACGTGCCGGTGAGGTTGCCGCGCAACGATGTTGTGCACCAGAGTTGATCGTAATTACCGCATTCGGCATCGAGACAGACCACAAGGCTCGGCGAGCCGATCCGGTCTTCGAGCATGTCGATGTAATAGGGTAAGTCGAAGCTGCCGCTTTCCTCGCAGCCTTCGATAATGACGACACAGTGTGCATGCGAGATGCCCTGTTCCTGCAGTGCCCTGATCGCGGTCAAAGAACCGAAGGTCGCGTAGCCATCGTCGGCGCCACCGCGGCCATATAATTTGCCGTCTTTAATCGTCGGTGTCCATGGATCGAGATCGTCGTCCCAGCCGCTGAATTCGGGTTGCTTGTCGTAATGCCCATACAACAACACGACATCGTCAGACGCGCCAGGTATGTCGATAAACAGTATCGGTGTGCGGCCTTCGATGCGCACGATCTCGATCTGTACGCCCTCGATCCGTTGTTGCTTCGACCAGGCCTCTAGCAATTGCACGGCATTCTCCATGTGGCCATGCTTCTCCCAGTCCGGGTCGAAGCTGGGCGACTTGTTCGGGATCCTGATGTACTCGCTGATTTCGGGAACGATCGACGCGTCCCACATGCTGTTGACGAAATCCGCGGTCTTTTTGGTATCCATGCGTCGTTGCCTTTTGCTTGCGTAGATTCAGAGGGAGGTCAGCGAACGGTACAAAGTTTGCGTCATCTTCTCGGTAGTAATGAAACCCCAGTTCCATGTGTCGTGGTAGCCGGAGAGCGGCTCTGCCGCAAGCACTTCTTCTTCCGTCTTGCCTTCGAGGACGAGCGCTTCGACTCGCGCTTGCGCATCGACGAGCATGTCGACAGCGGCCTGCAAATCCGACTTGCTGGCGAGCGGGCCGTGCCCCGGAATGATCTTCGTTTCGTCATCCGCTGCTGCGATGATTCGACGTTGGCCGGCGATAAAGCCGGCGACGCTGCCGCCGCTGTCGAGATCTATGAACGGAAACATGTAGTTAAAATGCAGATCACCGGCGTCAATGACGTTGACATCCCGAAAATGGATGACCGCGTCGCCATCCGTATGCGCGGCCGCAACATGAAAGACGTGGGCTTCGTGTCCGTTAACGTAAAAAGTGACCGCATCGGCGAAAGTGACGACCGGCAGCCCGGCCGGACCACCCGCGTCATCAGGTTTCTCGACAAGCCGCTTACGCAGATTGTCGTGCGCGACGATCAATGCACCGTTTGTCGCGAGCGCTGCGTTAGATCCTACATGATCGCTGTGTACGTGGGTGTTGACGACGAAATCAATTGGCCGCCCGGCCAGCTTCTGCACAGTTTCCGTCAGGTTGGCCGTAATCGGCGCCATGCCGTCATCGACGAGCAAGACGTGTTCGTCGCCGACCAGTAATCCCATATTGGAGCTGAAGCCGTCTGCACCTTCGAGCATGTAGATGCCCGGAACAACCTCGGTCGACTTGATGGTCGTCGCCAATTGCTGGGCGTGGGCGGCGGCGGTCAGCGCCAGCAATAAAAGCGGCAGCGAGGCTTTGTTCATCGTTTGACTCCTGTTGTTATTGATTACTTGGAAACGCAAACTGCGCTTTCTCGCGCACGCCGCCAGACGGCCAGCGCTGGGTGATTGTCTTGCGGCGCGTATAGAAGCGTACACTGTCCGGACCGTAGGCGTACAGGTCGCCGAACAATGAGCGTTTCCAGCCGCCGAAACTGTGCATTGCGACGGGAACGGGAAGAGGCACGTTGATACCGACCATGCCGACCTGAATGTTGTCCGCAAAATATCGGGCCGCTTCTCCGTCGCGCGTGAAGATGCACGTGCCGTTGCCATACTCGTGGTCGTCGATCAGTTGCATAGCCTGCTCCTGCGACTCTGCGCGTACGACACAGAGCACCGGGCCGAAAATCTCCTCCTGATAGATGCGCATGTCGGGCGTCACGCGATCGAACAGACAGGCGCCGAGAAAGAAGCCGTCATCATGACCTTCGACGACAAGGCTCCGGCCGTCGACGACCAGATCGGCGCCTTCTTCTACGCCGAGGTCGACAAAACCTCTTACCTTCGCATGATGAGCCTGCGTGATCAGCGGACCCATGTTGTTACTGGTGTCCGTGCCGGCGCCAACTTTGAGGCCCTCGAGCTGCGTCTTCAGCTTGCTGACCACCTCATCGGCAGTCTCATTGCCGACACACACCGCGACCGAGATCGCCATGCAGCGTTCACCGCAGGACCCATAGGCCGCACCCATGAGTGCGTTGACCGCATTGTCGATGTCCGCGTCCGGCATCACCACGGCATGATTCTTTGCGCCACCCAGGGCCTGCACACGTTTGCCGTTTTTCGTGCCCGTCGCGTAGATATACTCGGCAACCGGCGTCGAACCGACAAAGCTGACAGCCTGCACGCGCGGGTCCTCGAGCAGTGTGTCGACTGCTTCCTTGTCTCCGTTTACCACGTTGTAAACACCGTCGGGCAAACCGGCTTCTTTGAACAGGTGTGCTACAAGCATCGGTGCGCTCGGATCTTTTTCGGACGGTTTCAGCACAAACGTATTACCGCACGCAATAGCCATCGGAAACATCCACATCGGTACCATTGCGGGGAAGTTGAATGGGGTAATGCCGGCGACAACGCCCAGCGGCTGAAACTCCGACCAGCTGTCGATATCAGGCCCAACGTTCTTGCTGTATTCGCCCTTCAGCAACTCGGCAATGCCGCAGGCGTAGTCGACAACCTCCACACCGCGCGTGAATTCACCCATCGCATCATCGAGGACTTTGCCGTGCTCATTCGTTAGCGTTGCAACAATCTCGTCGGCGTGTTCTTCAAGCAGCTGTTTGAATCGAAACATGACTTTCGCGCGCCTGGCGGGCGGCGTGTTGCGCCAGGCCGGAAACGCAGAAGCGGCGGCGGCAATTGCATCTTCGACGGTGCTTTTCGATGCCATCGCCACGTGTTTCGTTATTTGGCCGGTCGCCGGGTTCGTGACCGGCAGCGGGCGATTATCGTCGGCCACGTCTCTGCCAGCGATAAAATGTCCGACGATGTTAGCCGTGTCGACGTTTTCTGCGGGTCTTGCGTTCATGATGCCTCCAGGATCAGCCGTTCAGTCGACTGTGTCGATAACGCGACGAATGACCTCGAACGAGCGTTGCATCTCGTCAACGTCTGAATTGAGGAATGGTGAGAATTGTAATACGTCCATGCCGTTGCGGACGACAAGATGTTCGTCCCAAAAGCACTTCTTGTGAATCTCGAGCCCGCGCGCACCGGGCGCGCCGTCTCGTGATGCAAGTTCGATCGCGCCCATGAGCCCGAAGTTGCGCACGTCGATCACTTTGTCGTGATCGGCAAAGGAATGCAGTATGTCTTCAAAGGTCTGCTCGAGTGACGCCGCCTGTTCGAATGTGCCTTCTTCTTTGTAGACGTCCAGAACGGCGAGTCCGGCGGCAGCCGCGACAGGATGGCCGGAGTAGGTGTAGCCGTGGAAGAATTCAATCATGTGCGGGGGCCCCTGCATGAACGCGTCGTAAACATGATCGCGCACGATTACTGCCCCCATCGGAATGACGCCATTTGTCAGGCCTTTGGCTGTGGTGATGATGTCGGGTTTGACGCCGAATCGCTCCGCGCCGAAAGCCTTGCCCACTCGGCCGAACGCCGTAATGACCTCGTCAAAGATCAGCAGGATTCCGTGCCGGTCACAGATTTCGCGCATCTTCTCCAGGTAACCGACAGGCGGCGGGATAATGCCTGCGGACCCGGCCACCGGCTCAACGATGACGGCCGCAATGTTGCTGCCGTCGTGGAGTCCTGCGAGTCGCTCGAGATCACCAGCTAAATGCATGCCCCATTCGGGCTGGCCGCGGCTGAACGCGTTGTGTTGGAGGTCCAGCGTGTGCCGAAGGTGATCAACGCCCGGGATCAGATTTGGGCTGAAGACTTTGCGATTCGGCACCATACCGCCAACCGACATGCCGCCAAAGTTGACGCCGTGGTAACCCTTTTCACGGCCAATCAATCGGGTGCGGTTGCCTTCGCCGCGCGCGCGGTGATATGCGAGCGCAATTTTGAGCGCCGTGTCGACCGACTCGGAACCTGAATTGGTGAAAAAACAGTTCGAAAATCCCTCCGGCGCGATGTCGATTACTCGTTCGGCAAGCGCGAAGGCTTTGTCGTTGCTGACCTGGAAGCCGATACAGTAATCGAGTTCGGCAACCTGACGCTGCACAGCCGCCACGACTTTCGGATGACAATGGCCGATACCGCAGGTCCACAGACCGGAGAATGTATCGTACAGGCGAGTTCCATCGGCGGTGGTGTAGTAGTGCCCTGACGCGCCGCTAATGATGCGCGGCTTTGTCCTGAAATCGCGATTTGCCGTAAACGGCATCCAGAAGGCATCGATGTTGCTGGCGGCGGCACTCATTGCAGGGTCACTCCGGTCATCTGTGGTCGAGAATTCAGTGTAATGGCGATGAGCTATGTTAAACAATCAGTTATTTGGCCGGTTGTAAGCTATTGATTATTTAGTAATCTGAGGTCAAAATGTTTATCTTAATAAACGTTTGTCGAGGTTATGAACATGGACCAGGAAATCGGCCAACGGCTGAAGGAAATCCGCACGCGGCTTGGCATGTCGCAACGCCATCTGGCCCGTGTTTCCGGGGTTGCCAATGCGACGATCTCGCAGATCGAGGCAGGGCGGCTAAACCCGACTGTCAGCATGCTCAAAAGGGTGCTCGATGGCATCCCGCTGAGCCTGAGCGAGTTCTTTGTGGACGATTTTGAAATGGCAGACCGCATGTTTTTTCGCGCCGAGGAGCTGACCGAGATCGCCGATGGCGGGGTGTCATTTCTGCAGGTCGGTGCGAATCTGCACAACAGGGCCATTCAATTGCTCAAGGAGTGTTATCAGCCCGGGGCCGGGACCGGCAGGCACGCGATAACCCACGAAGGCGAGGAGTGCGGCATCGTGCTCAGCGGCCGACTGGAGGTAACGGTTGCCGACCAGACGGCCGTACTACGGGCCGGCGACGCCTACTATTTCAACAGTGACCAGCCGCACCAGTTTCGCAATCCGGGCAGCGAGCCCTGTGAACTGATCACGGCCTGCAGTCCGCCGAGCTTCTGAGCCAATCATTGCGGGGGGGTGGTCAATGCGCGGTATTTGATGCAAAGTTATGACCCGATTTTTTTAATCCAGATTAGAATTCTCCATGGCACAGTTTGGCACGGTTTTTGGTGACTACTTCGCAATCGCCCGTTATGCAGACGGCACCTGGCAGCAGCCTGAAATAACACGGGTCGCTCCGATCCCGCTGCATCCCGCCGCACACGTCTTTCATTACGCGAGTACCTGCTTCGAGGGATTTAAAGCGTATCGCTGGGAAGACGGCAAAGCGCGGATCTTTCGCCTGCATGATCACGTTGCGCGCATGCAGAAAAGTGCCGCGTCGCTATGCATGCCGATACCCGACGCGGACCTGCTCGCGAACATGGTGATCGACGTTGTCGCAAAAAATATTCAGGATATTCCGGCGCCGCCGAGTTCCCTGTACTTGCGACCAACATTGATTGGCACGCTCGAAAATATCGGCGCGGCCGCGTCGCCGTCTACTGAAGCGATTCTGTTTGTACTGACCTCTCCGGTCGACGATTACTTCGAGGGCGGTGCGCGACCGCTCAAGCTGCTTATCGAAGATCAGAAGGCACGAACAACCGAGCAGCTCGGCAGCACCAAGACCGGCGGCAACTACGCGGCCGCGCTTGGCCCGACACTGGACGCAAAGGAAAAATATGGCGCCGATCAGGTTCTGTTTTGTCCCGGCGGGGATGTGCAGGAGACTGGCGCGGCGAATTTCATGCTCATCAGTGATGAAGAAATTCTCACAAAAGCTCTCGATACGTCTTTCTTGCACGGCATGACTCGTGACTCGATTCTGCGCCTCGGCGAAAACCTGGGTTATAAAGTCAGCGAAAGAAACTTTACTGTCGATGAGTTGCTAGAGGCGGTTACGACTCATGAGGCGGCTTTGTCCGGCACCGCCGCCTCGCTGGCGCCGGTCGGTCGTCTCGTGCACAAGGGCAAGGAAATCAGTGTGATGGACGGCAAGCCCGGACCGAATGCCGAGAGACTGCGCACGGCACTGCAGAACATCCAGTGTGGTGCCGCGCCCGATACTCACAACTGGCTGACAGAAGTCGCTTAGTGCCGGTTGCTAGATTGCTTTTGAGAAGCGGTTATCGGTTTGCCGGTCGTTGATGTAACGATCGAAGATCATCGCAATATTACGCAGCAGTAATCGCCCTTTGGGCCTTATTCGTATGCCTTCCGCATTCACGTCGATCAGTTCATCGTCGATCAATGGTTGGAGTCGGTCGAGTTCGGCCGCGAAATACGTTCGAAACTCAACATCGTGGGTAGCGTCGAAGTCGTCAAACAACAGCTGGTCGTAACACATCAAAGACTGAATCACATCGGCTCGTACGAGGTCATCGTCGTCCACAGCGATGCCCTTGCGCACCGGAAGCCTGCCGTCCTCGAGCAGCTTCTCGTATTCCATCGTAGTGACCGAGTTTTGAGAATACACGTTGCCGATACTACTGATCGAACTGACACCGACACCAACCAGGTCGCATTGCCGATGTGTCGAATAACCCTGGAAGTTGCGCTGCAGTGAACCGTCGCGACGGGCTGCAACGAGTTCATCCTCCGGGAGCGCGAAATGGTCCATGCCGATATAGATATAGCCCGCCTTCGCGAGGCGGTGAATCGTCCGATCGAGTATCTCGAGCTTGGTTTCGGGCGCAGGAATGTCGTCCGCATTGATCATACGCTGACCTTTGAAGCGCTGCGGAAGATGCGCGTAGTTGTATACTGCCAGCCGGTCAGGTCGCATGTTGATTACTGTATCGAGCGTCTTGTCAAAGCTGGCAACAGTTTGATGCGGCAGTCCGTAGATCAGGTCGAACGATATCGATTTGAAGCCGGCGTCCCTTGACGCGTTCAATAGCGACGATACCTGGGCAATCGTTTGCCTGCGGTTGACAGCCTCCTGCACGACACGGTCGAAGTCCTGGATTCCAAGGCTTAGGCGGTTGAAACCCAATTCCGTCAGTAGCCGAATGCCATCGTCATCGACCGTGCGCGGGTCGACTTCAATCGAAAATTGTCGATTATCGCTCTCGTCAAAACTGAACGCGTTGCCGAGTTTTTGCATCAGGTCGCGGAGTTGCGGTTCGTCAAGATACGTAGGCGTGCCGCCGCCAAAGTGCAGCTGCTCGACGAGCCGCGAGCGGTCAAACAGCTCAGCCTGCATATCGATCTCGCGATACAGATTCTCCAGATACTTGCTGACCCGAGATTGGTTGTGGGTGACGATCTTGTTGCAGCCGCAGTAATAACAAAGCGAATGGCAGAACGGAATATGAACGTACACCGAGAGCGGCACGCCACTGGTATTGCTAGCCAGTGCATTCTGCCGGTAATCCTCTTCGGTCAGACTGTCGCTGAACTGCAGCGCAGTCGGATACGAGGTATACCGCGGACCACGCCCCTCATAACGACGAATCAGGTCGATGTCAAAACAGACCGACTCGTCGACAGACATAATATTTTGCTCAACAGACATGTTTCGATACTCGCCCAATATAATACCGCTTCACATGGGTATTTTCCGCAGGCTGTGTGCCAGATACAGCACAGCGGTGAATAGCAGCATTGCGACGGCCTGATGGCTTGCAGCCAGGACTATCGGCACGCTGAACAGCAAGGTCGATATGCCCAGCGCAACCTGCAATACCGCTGTCAGCAGCAGCGCATTTGTTGCCGGCCGGGCCCGCGGCGGTAGTGCAGCGCTGCGGGCGCGCAGCCAGTATATGACAATAATCACAAATGTCGTGATCGCGAGCAGACGATGGTTGAATTGGACGGTCGTCGCGTTATCGAACAGATTTCGCCAGGCCGGGTCCAGAGCTGCCAGTCCCGGCGGTATGAAGCTTGTGCCCATCATCGGAAACGTATTGTAAATCTCGCCAGCCCGCAGGCCGGCGACGAAGCCGCCCGAAATAATTGTTATCGAGATCAGGCAGGCCAGCAATACGGATGGGCCATACCATGGATGTCGCTCGCCGCCTTGCTGCGGATAAAGCAGCGACAACGCAACCCAGAACATGTACGCATAGATCACAAATGCGGCAACAAGATGTGCAGTCAGCCGGTACTGACTAACGTGCGGATTGTCGACGAGACCGCTCTTGACCATGTACCAGCCGAGTACGCCCTGCATGCCGCCAAGCACAAACATCAACAGATATTTCGGCCATTCGCGTTTGGTGAGGTAGCCCGTGATAAGGAAGTACAAAAAGGGTATTGCGAATACCAGGCCTATTGTTCTTCCCAACAGCCGATGCAGATACTCGAGCCAGAAAATGCCCTTGAAGTCCTGCAAATCCATGTGCGAATTTATTTTCTCGAACTCGGGCGACAGCTGATACATCCCGAAAGCGCGCTGCCACTCGGCCTCGCCAAGAGGCGGCAGCCAGCCCACGACAGGACGCCAGTCAACCATTGAGAGTCCCGAGCCTGTCAATCGTGTCACGCCGCCAAGAACGACCATTATGAACACAAGCGCACAACAAATAAGGAGCCATATCGCTACTCGGCGGTTACGCACTGTGATGGAAATGTCGTCGGTCATCGATCGGGCAGTCTGGTGCGTGATAGAGGCGGCCGGCAATCTTAGCAGCACTCGCACACAGGATTGCGACAATTCTAGGTATTTTCCCCAGTATTGCCGGATCGACAGTAAGGCTAATGTAGTCGCTGGAAAAGTAGTGCACTCGGCCTCGGTTCGGCAATGTCATAACCCCCACAAGCCGTCGAGGCCTGATAAGCCGGGCGGGCATTTTGCCCGCCCTTTTTCTTGCAGCGGCTCCGCGGACAATACGGCAAATATGCGCAATCTCATCGTGAATCCGTGCCACCGGCAGCCCGCGAGCGCTCTCTGCTGCAGCGCAAAAATACGACATAATCTGCTGAAATTAACGAGCCTGATTAGTTTGTAAACGGACTTTGGTGCTTGGCGCTTCGCGAATCGCGAGCCTTGCTTCGCGAATACTAGTAGTATTTGAGATGCGGACTCGAAAAGAGCAGGCGATTCAACCGCTTTCGGGCGGCGTTTTTGTTACGAGGTAGATATGTCAGGCGAAAGAGTTACAGGAACCGTCAAATGGTTCAACGATGATAAGGGATTTGGATTCATCGAGCGCGAAGGTGGTCAGGACGTGTTCGTCCATCACAGCGCGATCCAGATGGAGGGCTTCAAGACCCTGAAAGAGGGTCAGAAAGTTTCGATGGAAGTGACACAAGGGCAGAAAGGCCCGCAAGCCGAAAACGTTATGGCTGACTAGTTGTCGCCGGGCCGGTTGCCGCGCAATGCGATCGGTCGAGTCAAAGCTTCTATTTAACGCCTGCGTTGCAGGCTGGGATCGCATGCATCTGCATGTGCGACTGCTCGTGTTTGGCAGCAGATTCCTGCTGTCTGCCTGCAGCGAAGCGCCGGCTCCGCAGCGGCCGACTGTTCCCGACACCGATCCTGCTTTCGCAGACAGCAGCAGCTGCCGCAACTGTCACGAGGCCCAGTTCTCGGACGGGCGGGGCTCACGCCACGACCTCGCCATGCAGGTCGCCGACGAAAGCACCCTTCTCGGCGATTACGACATCGCGTGGGCGCTGGCCACGATGTACAGAGATAGCGGCAACGTTGGCATGGCCCGACACGTTGTTGAATTGATGGCGCGAGATCATCCCGATGACGCTAATGTGACTGCTTTGCTGGATTCGCTGATAGTCGATTAGACTAAGCCGCTGATGCCGTCATAAACGAGCTTCAGGCCAACCGCGAACAGCAGCAAGTAGACAAACGCGAAGAAGAAGCGATCACTGACACGTTTGTGCAGCCAGGCACCTGTCAGTACGCCGACTGGTGCAAGAACGACGAGCGCTGCCGACGTTGCAAGATTGTCGGTATCCAGCTGGCCAAGCCAAGTGTAGGGAACGAGCTTGACGTAGTTGACGACCGCAAAAAAAACGATAGTCGTGGCAGCAAAGTCGGTCCGATTGAGCGGTCGACGCAGCAGGTACATACTGATCGGTGGGCCACCGGAGTGCGCCACGAAACTCGTGAATCCTGCAACCGAGCCGCCGAGCACGCCATACGACCGTGGGTAGTCGGCGAGTGCCGAGCTGTTGGCACGCTGCTTATTGATCCAGAAATGCAGCGTGAAAGTGATTGCCACGGCGCCAACTATCAATTTCACAACGGACGTGCTCATGTACCCGAAAAGCAGGGTGCCAACGAGTATGCCGACAAGCGATGCCGGCAGCAGGACACGTAGTTCGGGCCAGATCCATTTGCCGCGGAACTTCCAAAGCGCAACGAGATCCATTACGCAGAGTATGGGCAGCAGGATTGCAGCAGCCTGAACAGGAGACACGACGAGCGCCATCAAAGGGACTGCCGCCGTGCCCAGGCCGCCGCCGAAGCCGCCCTTGGAGATGCCGAACAGCAGCACGGCCGGTACGGCGACAGCATAAAACCATGGATCGGTTATCAACGCCCACTCCCGCCAGGCAATTCGTGATTAAATAGACTACTGATAAGAAAGACAATAAGCCGTGAAACTTAGAATTCGTGACAATACGATTCGCCTGCGATTGACGCGCGGCGAGGTCGCAGCGCTTTGCGACAAGGGCATCGTGAGCGGTCGTACGGGTTTTCCCGGCGGGCGCGATTTTCAGTACGCTGTCGAAAGCAGTCCTGCGAATGTCAGCGTCGGGGCGTTCTTGTCGGACAACGTCATGACGGTGCGCCTTCCCGAGAACACGGTGCTTGCCTGGGCGTCGACCGAGCAGGTTTCGATCGACGGCGAGCAGCTGCTTGCCGATGGCGAAAGCGTGCGTATTCTCGTTGAAAAGGATTTCGCGTGCCTCGCGCCGCGCGAAGGTGAGGACGAATCGGACATGTACGCGCACCCGAAAGCGGCGGGTGTTGACGGAGACAGCTAATGCCGGTTCGGCGTTACGCCCGATTCGAGCCAGAGACACTCGCCTTTCTCGACGAGCTGTCGGCAAATAACAATCGCGAATGGTTCAAGGAGAACAAGAGCCGCTACGAAGAACAGGTGCTCGACGTGGCGTTGCGGTTCATTCAGTCGATGCACGACCCCTTGCACGAGATCGCACCGCATTTTGTCGCGCAGGCGACGCGCATGAGTGGATCTTTGATGCGCGTGTATCGCGACACGCGTTTCTCAAAGAATAAGCTGCCGTACAAGACCAACATTGGTATCCAGTTTCGCCATGAGCAGGCAAAAAACGTGCACGCACCGGGGTATTACGTGCACATCGATCCTGAACAGGTCTTCATCGGAGTCGGGATGTGGCGTCCCGAGTCCGATCAACTGCGCAGCATACGTGAACGCATTGCCACCAGACCGGCCGAGTGGAAGCGCGCATCGCGGGACAAGACATTCCGACGCCACTTCGAGCTCGGTGGCGAATCGTTGACGCGACCGCCACGTGGCTTCGACAGGGACCATGAGCTGATCGACGACATCCTGCGCAAAAGTTTCATGGGCGTGAAGAATCTGGATCGAGACGATTGTCTGAGCCCGCAGTTTCAACGCAAGGTCGAAACCGCATTCAAAGCCGCAACGCCGTTCATGCGGTTTCTTTGCAAGTCTGTCGGCGTCCCGTTCTAGCGCAGAGTAAGAACGATTTTACCCATATGCCGGCTGCTCTCCATCAGTGCATGGGCGGCGGCGGCGTCTTCCAATGCAAATGTTGAATCGATGATCGGTTTGACCTGTCCGGAATCAAGCAGCGGCAGAACGTGCTGCTGAAGGCCGCTCGCAATCGACGCTTTTTCCGCGATCGTCTGTGGCCGCAATGTCGATCCGGTGATCGTCAATCGCCTGGCCAATACGACGCGCATGTTTAGCTCGGCGGTCGGGCCCTGCAGGAAAGCGATGATCGCGTAGCGGCCCTCGAGCCCCATGCTCTCCAGATTCTTCTGCATGTAAGGTCCGGCCACCATGTCGAGCAGTACGTCAACACCGCGCCGGTCGGTGACGTCCTGGACGACCTGCGGCCAATCCTCGTTCCGATAGTTGATTGCCTTATCAGCGCCGAGGATTTCGCAGAAACGACACTTGGCGTCGGTTCGGGCGGTCGTAATAACCGTGCAGCCAAACGCTTTGGCAAGCTGAATCGCGGTTGTGCCAATGCCGCTGGATCCGCCGTGCACCAGGAACGTCTCGCCCGCTGTCAGATTGCAGCGCATGAAAACGTTGTACCAGACCGTGAAGAACGTCTCCGGGACCGCCGCGGCCGCAATCGGCGTGAGCGTGCCCGGAACCGGAAGGCAATGGCCTTCGTTAACCCGGCAAAACTCGGCGTAGCCACCACCATGAGTCAGCGCCATAACCGTGTCGCCGACAGCCCATCGCATTGCGCCGGGCCCGGTCGCAACAACTTCGCCGGCAACTTCGAGGCCGGGAATAGGGCTCGCATCGGCCGGCACCCGATACAGTCCTCGTCGCTGCAGTATGTCGGGGCGATTGACGCCAGCCGCGTGCACTTTGACCAACACCTCGCCATCGCGGGGCGCCGGTGTCGCGACCGTCGCGGTGTGCAGGACCTCAGGCGGCCCGGGCTCGGCAATCGAGATGGCGCGCATGGTTTCGGGAATTTCACTCATGGACAGGCGACACGTTATGTGGATACTGGCGTGGCATCAATAGCTACCGGCCTCATCATGTCCGATAACCCGATCCTCTGGAGCCCAGGAGACGAGCAGAAGCAGGCGACCGCGATGTACCGCTTCATGCGGCAGCACGGCTTTGATCGCTATGAAGAGTTGTATCAATGGTCGATCGACGATTCGGCGGCTTTTTGGGGGGCACTTTGCACGTTTTGTGAGGTTCGCTTCGACAAGCCGGCTCACACCACGTTGTCGCGGCCGGACAACATCATGGACGCGGGCTGGTTTGCCGGCAGCGAGCTGAATTATGCGGCGCATCTGTTGCGCGAAACCGGTGCGCGTGCGGCGCTCATTTTTTGTGGCGAGGACGGTTGTCGGCGCGAACTCAGTTTGGATCAGCTGCGGCAGTCGGTCGCCGAGGTGGCCGCCGGACTGCGCGGTGCAGGGGTGGCCAAAGGCGATCGCGTTGCCGGATTCCTGCCCAACTGTCCGGAGGCGATCATTGCGATGCTGGCGGCATCCAGTATCGGCGCAATCTGGTCGTCATGCTCGCCGGATTTTGGCATCAACGGCGTGGTTGATCGCTTTGGCCAGATCGAGCCGAAAGTGCTCTTCGCGACCAGCGGCTATTTCTACAACGGTAAACAGATTGATTCGTTGCCCGTGGTCTCCGGCGTGGTTGCGGCGATACCAAGCATTACGACGACCGTAATCGTAGATTTCGTTGAAGGCGGTGGCGGAAATATTGCATCCGGTAGCGCCGTCGCATGGGATGCATTCCGGCGTCCCGGCGCTGGCCTCGATGTCCAGCCCGTCGAATTCAACCATCCGCTGTACATCATGTACTCGTCGGGTACGACCGGAGTGCCCAAGTGCATCGTGCACGGGCACGGAGGCTCACTGCTGCAACATCTGAAAGAGCACGTGCTGCACACCGATATTTCTGCCGCCGATCGATTGTTTTATTTCACCACCTGCGGCTGGATGATGTGGAACTGGCTAGTCAGCGGTCTCGCTTCGGGCGCGACGCTGATCCTCTACGATGGCTCGCCGTTTTTCGACAATGGTCACGTGCTGTGGAGGATAGCGGATCGCGAGCGGATTACCGTGTTTGGCACGAGCGCGAAATATATATCGGCTCTGGAGAAAGCCGGTGTTCGGCCGCGTGACGACTATCAGCTGCCAGACTTAAGAGCCGTTCTGTCGACGGGTTCGCCGCTCGCGCCCGAGAGCTTCGACTACGTGTATGACGCGATCGGCGTGGACCTGCAGCTCGCCTCGATAGCGGGTGGCACGGATATTCTGAGTTGCTTCGCGCTTGGCAACCCGATGCTGCCGGTACGCCGTGGCGAGCTGCAGTGCCGCGGGCTCGGCATGGCCGTGCAAATATTCGACGACGACGGCAACGCTGTGGTCGAACAGCATGGTGAGCTCGTGTGCACGAAACCATTCCCGTCCGCACCGGTGTGCTTCTGGAACGACATGGACAATGCGCGTTACAGGGCCGCCTATTTCGAGCGCTTTCCAGGTGTCTGGGCGCATGGCGACTTTGCCGAGCTGACACGAAACGGCGGCTTGATCATTTACGGACGTTCAGACGCGGTCCTGAACCCGGGCGGAGTGCGTATCGGTACCGCCGAGATTTACCGGCAAGTCGAAAAGCTCGATGAAGTGGTCGAGAGCATTGCGATCGGGCAGAGCTGGGAGCATGACGTACGCGTTGTGCTATTCGTTGTCCTGCGTCCCGGTGTTAGCCTCGATGACGAATTGCGCGCGCGTATTCGCGCGGTTATCCGCAGTAATACGACGCCGCGCCATGTTCCTGCCAAGATCATTGCGGTAAGCGAAATCCCGCGCACGAAAAGCGGCAAAATTGTCGAACTTGCAGTACGCTCCATCGTGCATGGAGACACCGTCAAGAACACGGAGGCCCTCGCTAATCCAGAAGCACTCGAGAACTTCCGTAACATCGCCGAGCTCGATGAAGCATAGGAAGAATGACTAATGGCGGATCGCGATATCCTGGGCATCGAAGTCAGCCGCGGCCGCGTGCTGCCGGAGTGGATCGATGTCAACAACCATATGAACGTCGCCTATTACGTGCTCGTGTTCGACCAAGGCGTTGACTCATTGTGGGATCGCTTTGGAATCACCGAGGAGCACATTCGGGAAATGAACAGCTCCACATTCGCGGTCGAGTCCCACGTGATCTACCGTCGCGAACTGAATCTCGACGATCCATTCATTGTGACGGCGCAGATTCTGGCCTACGACAAAAAACGCATCCATCAGTTCCAACGTTTGTATCATGCCGAGGAACGGTTCCTTGCAGCGACGGCTGAGTGGATGAATCTGCACGTCGATCTCATCACGAGGCGCGTCGCGCCGTGGCCGGATACAATTCTTGACGATATTGGGCGGGTCGCGGCGGTGCAGGGTGACTGGTCTTATCCAGAAGAGGCCGGAAGACAAATGCATGTGCCGAGACCAATTTTCAGCACCGGAGGTGCTCAGGCATGAGCCGGCAACTACTTCTTGCAATCGACCAGGGTACGAGCAGCAGCCGAACAGTAATTTACGATAACGCGGTTACGGTTATCGGCAGCTCGCAGCAGGAGTTTGCGCAAATCTACCCGCAGCCGGGTTGGGTCGAACACGATCCGGAGGCGATCTGGCGATCGGTGCAGGACGTTACGCGGCAGGCGATGCAGGACGTCGGCGCGACCGCGGCTGACATTGTGGCGATCGGCATCACCAATCAGCGCGAGACAACGCTTATCTGGGATCGCCAAACTAGCGCATGCATTCATAATGCGATCGTATGGCAGGACCGCCGCACCGCGAGCTATTGCGAACGGCTCAAAGCCGACGGCGCCGAGTCGCTCGTCAGCCAAAAGACGGGCCTGAAACTGGATCCTTATTTCTCGGCAACAAAGATAGCCTGGATACTGGATAACGTTAAGGGGGTTCGTGAACGCGCAGTCAATGGCGAACTCGCGTTCGGTACCGTGGATTCTTTTTTGCTGTGGCGCTTGTCCGGCGGGCGGGTGCACGCAACGGATGCGAGCAACGCATCGCGAACACTGCTGTTCAATATTCATAGACAGGAATGGGACGACGAGTTGCTGCAGCTCTTCGATATTCCCCGCGAGCTGCTGCCAACAGTTCTCGACTGTGCGGCCGACTTCGGCGTGACCGATGATGAGACTCTGGGCGGCGCCGTTCCGATTTGCGGCATCGCCGGCGATCAGCAAGCCGCGTTGATTGGCCAGGCCGGTTTTGAAAAGGGCACTACCAAGAGCACCTATGGGACAGGTTGTTTCGTTATCGCCAATACGGGTGACAAAGCGTTGGCATCAGGCAACCAGCTGCTGACGACCGTTGCAAGCCGAATTGACGGCAAGGTAACTTATGGCCTGGAGGGCAGCGTGTTTGTCGCCGGGTCTGCCATGCAATGGCTGCGCGATGAGCTCGGCATCATCGACTCGGCGCCGGAGTCGGAGTCCATCGCGAAAACGACCGGGATTGTTGACGATGTCCATGTCGTTCCCGCTTTCGCGGGCCTGGGTGCGCCGTACTGGGATCCACACGCTCGCGGCGCGATACTCGGCCTGAGCCGTGGCAGCGGGCGCAACGAAATCGTTACGGCAACTCTGCAGGCCGTTGCTTTTCAAACACGGGACCTCATTGATGCGATGGCGGATGACGGTATTGCGCCATCTACTATTCGTGTTGACGGCGGCATGGTGGCAAATGGCTGGTTTCTGCAGTTTCTCGCCGATATTCTCGGCATCCCGGTCGAGCGCCCTCTGAATGTCGAGTCGACCGTACTCGGCGCTGCGTATCTGGCAGGCTTGCAGAGCGGTGTCATCGAGTCAGTCGCCCAGCTGGCCGGATTGTGGCAACGCGAGGCGCTGTTCGAACCGAAAATGTCGGTGGACAGACGCGAACAACTGTTGGCGGGCTGGGGCGCGGCCGTCGCGCGGGTGAGAACAGGCGGGTAGAGTGCTCAGAGCCAGACAAAAAATCGACAAGTACCGGATTATTGGGCGCATCGCGTCAGGGCCGCTGGCAGACGTTTATCGTGCTTTCGACACCATTCAGAAAATGCGCGTCGCGCTGAAGATTCCGAAGTCCGGCGATGCGACAGGCGAAGAGGAGTTTTTGCACGAGGTGCAGGTTGCGACCAAGCTCAAGCACCCGAATATTCTGTCCGTGCTCAATGCGACCTATATCGATAAGCATTTCGTCATCGCGATGGAGCTTGGTGACGAGTCGCTCGCCGACCGTATCGAGCGACGCATTTCGACGACGCGCGCGATGGATCTCGCTGGCCAGGGGCTTGCGGCGTTGGCCCATGCGCACGAGCACAGAATTATTCACTGCGACATCAAGCCCGAAAATTTCATTCTGTTCCCGGGAAACAAGCTCAAACTTGGCGATTTCGGTTTCGCTAAACTCAGCCTGCGTACGCTCAAAGCGTCCGGCTCGGGGACAATCGACTATATCGCGCCCGAGCAGGCGATGGGCCGGCCCAAGTTTCAATCCGACGTGTTTTCGATGGGTTTGGTACTCTACCGCCTGTTTTCCGGAAAGTTGCCCGAGTGGCCGTTTACGTGGCCGGCGGTCGGACACAAGCAACTGATGGCAAGAGTTCGGCCCGAGTTTGCCGAGGTGCTGCGAAAAGCGATTCAGCTCGATCCGGCCAAGCGTTTTAAGGACGCGACGCAAATGCAGGCTGCATTTGAACGCCTGAGCAGCCACGCGCGCCGACAAAAGCGCGCAAGAACGAAAAACGGTGGCCGCAGCGAGTCGTCGTGGCGGCAATTGCAGTGGCGCGAGTTTCAAAGAAAGTATCGCAAGGTTCTGCATACCGGGCATCATTGCCGGCGCTGCGAGGGTCCGGTTGCCGAAAGCATGCAGGCCTGCCCGTGGTGTGGATTTGATAACCCCGCGAGAGGATCGGAGTCTTCACTGTCGTCAAGCTGTCCGCGTTGCGAGCGTGGCGTCAAGAACGACTGGAGCTACTGTTCGTGGTGTTATGGACCGGGATTTGTTGAGGAGACGACGCGTCGCTATCCGGACAAGCATTACCAGGCGCAATGCAGTAACACACGATGTCGCGGGCCGCTTATGCCATTTATGCGCTATTGTCCATGGTGCCGAACCAAGGTTAGGCGGCCGTGGAAAATAGCGGGCAGCAGGCACTCCTGCAAAGCGTGTCACTGGGGCATCGCGAAAGAGTTTTGGAACTACTGCGCATGGTGTCGCGAGCCGGTGCGACGTGAGTAAAGCGGATTCACTCTAGGTCCCGGATGCCAAATATTTCAGATGACATCTTGCTCTTGGACGGTGCTGAAACGCCGGATCGGCGCCACGTCGACGTCGGCGGCGGTACTGTCGTGGCCTATACGTGCCGCTCGCCCGACAAAGAAACGGAAAATGAGGACACGGTCGCGATTATTCCCTACGGCCCGGAAGCGGCTGTTCTGATCGTCGCCGACGGCGCTGGCGGATTGCCGGCCGGCAAGCGTGCTTCGCTTGTTGCGGTGACAATGCTGCTCGAGTCTTTGCGGGTTGCGATGGCCGAAACGATGCTGCTGCGCACGGCGGTTCTGAACGGCATCGAGGCGGCAAATGTCGCGGTACAGGACCTTGGCAACGGCTCGGCGACGACCTTCACCGTTGTCACGATTGAGGGATTGACCGTGCGTGCCTACCAAATCGGCGACTCGGAGGCGATCGTCGTCGGCCAGCGCGGTCGGATCAAACTGCAAACGACCGCACATTCGCCAACAGGCTTTGCGGTCGAGGCGGGTTTCCTCGATCAGCGCGAGGCGCTGCATCACGCCGATCGACATCTTGTATCCAATTTCCTCGGCACGGCGGATATGCGTATTGATATTGGCGCCGAAGTGACGCTCAGACCGCGCGACACGATCCTGCTTGCGAGCGACGGCCTGACGGATAATGTACATGTTGACGAGATTATCGAGAGGGTTCGCATGGGTCCTCTGGATGCGGCGACGGAACGGGTGATTGCTCTGGCCCATCGCCGCATGACGGACGCATCGTCTGCACAACCGAGCAAACCGGATGACTTGTCTTTGATTCTGTTCCGCAAACCTTACCGACTGGCTGCAAGGAGATCAGCACAAACGTAATGGAATCAATTGCTTGTCTATTCGAATATCCCGCCATGCAAATGCGCACAACTGTGATCAGAGGTGTTGATCAAGCGGCAGCGGCGTATTATCGTCGACATCGAACACGCAGCTGTAGACAGGGCGCGTTGCGACGGTGATTCCGATGGAACTCCAACGCGTATTTGCCGCTCCAATCCCTTAGCAGTGATCGCGACGAGAGGGTCCGAACATATGAGACAAGGTCGATCAGCTATTTCAGTCCACAGCTCGATTAAGCCGCTCCTGCTGGTCATTTTTGCTGTGCTCGCGACGAGCGCATGCAAAGAGCAGGCATCTGTATCGACAAGCGGCGGCATACCGGCTCCGCCGAGCGGCGGTATGCCTGCGCCTCCGGGAGGGCCGCCGGCGCCACCGGCGCCTCCAGGCGGCTCGAGCGGTGGTTCGAGCAGTCCGAGCGGCGGTATGCCACCGCCCCCGCCCCCGGGTGGTGGCGCCGATGGCGGCATGCCGCAAGGGTCTGAAGGCCCGAGCGGCAGTTCCAGCGGTTCTTCCGGCTCGGAAGGATCGAGCGGCGAAGTTGGCAGATTCCCGGGTGGCGGCGAAGAGTCTGCAGGCGTTCCGCCTCCGCCAAGTTCGAGTGGCGGTGCTGCGGGCGAAGACGGCGCCGAATCGGGTGACGCGGGTGGCGAGAGCGGCGACTCGGCTGAGCCCAGTGACTGGGAAGATGAAAGCGCTGGCGAGAGTGAGTGTGGCGACACCGGATCGCTGCCGGGCGGCGTCGGCGGCATGGGCCAGGACGGCGAATGCATCGGTGGTGGTGCTGCGTCTGCGAGTGAAGAATCTAGCGAGTCCGCTGCTGGCGGTAGTGGTGGCGGAGGCGCCGAAGGCAGTATGCAGGGTACCGGCGGTGCCGGCCGCGTCGGCGAGTTTCCGGACGAAAGTGCTGCCGAACGCGCCGCGCGTCTTGGCCGCGAACTCGAAAAGTCCATTGGTGGTTTTGACGAAGTACTGCAGGATGAACAGCGCGAGGTCGCTTCAGTAGGCCGCAGCACGGAAGGTTTCGGTGGCGGCGTGCCTGGCGACAGTGACGGCGATGGCGGAATCAGCCTCGGCGAGCAGGGTTCGAACTCGGGCAATCCGGTTTCGGTTGCAAATTCAAGTATTTCACGCGAATCGCCGATAGACGCCATGTCGGAGCAGGAAATTCGTGAACGCACGCCGGAAGATATTCCGATCATGGTCGACGACGATATTATTGCCCGGCAATTGCGCGAGGCTGCGCTGGCTGAGAACGACCCGGCGCTGCGCGAGCGGCTATGGGAAGAGTACCGGAAATACAGTGGCAGGTAGCCACACGCAAGATTGTTTCAGGAAAACGATTTGACAATGACGACACGGATATCCTTGTTGTTGGCTGCGCTCTGCGTCGCAGCGTCAGGGTGCGCGGTCAACGAGGTCATTACCGCCGAAGAGACCGAATTGATTATCGCGGAGACGCCGCCCGATGAGGCAATGCTGCTGGATATCGGTGTGGTCGAGTTCGTGGGCGGCATCGATGCTGATAACGATCCGGAAGAGTCGGGGATCTACGAAGAAATCCGCTCCGCCGAAGTTCGCTATTTGCCATACCATCTGAAGACGACGTTGCAGGGCACCGGCCATTGGGGTGCCGTGCGGGTCATTCCTTCGCGCAGTGCTTTTACCGACGTCGTGATCGGCGGCGAAATCGAAGAGTCTGATGGCGAATTTATTGAATTGAAAATTACTGTCGACGATTCACGCGGCCAGCACTGGTATGAGAAGACCTACAGTACTCAGACCGGCATTTCGTCATACTCGGAGAATCGCGATCGCCGCATGGACCCATATCAAAAAGTCTTCAACGATATTGCAAATGATCTCAAGGAATATGTGGACGCGCTCCCGCCGGAGTCGATACGTGAGGTACGCCAGGTCACCGAATTGAAGTTCTTTGCTGACATGGCGCCCAAAGCGTACGGGGAGCATTTGAATATCGATGAAGAAGGCAAAGCTACCATTGTGCGCTTGCCGGCGGATAATGACCCGTCGGTCGATCGACTCAGACAAATTCGCGAACGCGATCGACTCGTGGTCGACACCCTCAACGAGCACTACGCCAACTTCTATTACGGCATTGCCATTCCGTATCACTCTTGGCGAAAGACCGCGCGCGAGGAATCAATCAACTACCGGCAGGTCAAGCGGTCGGCCGCGCTGCAAACGCTGATGGGAGCGGTGGTTATCGCGGGTGCGCTGGCTGTTGACTCGAACAGCTCGAGTTACTCGAAGAGACAGATGCAACGCAGTCTGCAAAACATCGCGATTGGAGAGGGTTTTGAAGCAATGATGTCGGGCATCTCGCGCCGCAACGAGGCAGGCATGCATCGTGAGTCGATCAAAGAGTTGTCCGAATCCTTCGGCGCGGAGGCAGCGCCAATGGTCGTCACAGTGGAGGGCGAGACGCGTCGTCTGACCGGCACCGCCGCCGCGCAATACGAAAGCTGGCGTAGATTGCTCAAGGAGATCTACGAAGCTGAGACAGGATTCGTGGAGACAGCCGACGCTGTGGACCCGGATCCGGTGCGTATCGCCGAACCGACGGGATAAGCGATCGCTGATTGATGCAGGTCCCCCAGACAGGAATTGAGCTTGCGAACCGCTACACGCTGGTTAGAAAGCTCGGAGCCGGCGGTGCCGCCGAAACCTGGCTCGCCACGGATCGGCTGACACGCGCATCAGTGGCGCTGAAAATACTCGTCAGCGATAAGGTCACCGCCGCAAATTTCCACAGGGAATGGCAAACCAGTATTCGCCTGGTGCACGCGCACATTGTGCGCGTATTCGAGTTCCACGACGATTCCGAAAATCTCTTTTATAGTCTGCAGTTTGTCGACGGACCCGATATCAGCGTGTTGTCAGGCGCGCCGCTGCAGCATGTCTTACCACCCATTGCGCTGCTTGCCGATGCGCTGCGTTACGCGCATGGCAAGGGCGTAGTGCACCGTGATGTGAAAGCAAGCAATATTTTGCTCGATCATGACGGCGCGCCGTATCTGATCGACTTCGGCGTCGCGTCCGAAGCAGGCGCACAAGCCAGCGGAGGATCACTAATCGCGGCGAGTCCGCAAACACTTGCCGGGGCGCTGCCACAGCCATCCGACGACATCTTCGCGCTTGGCGGGTTGATTTTTGAGCTTGTCAGTGGCCAGCCACCGTATTCCGCCGCGTCGACGGCAGAGGCCATTGAGCATGTCACGCCAGCGCCTTTGGTCGCAGCTGACGGGTCGAAAGTTCCCAGTGCCGTCGCAAAGCTTGTAGCGAGCATGCTCGATAAGGACCCGCTCGCGCGTCCCGATGCCGAGACGGTCGCCGTCACTCTCGAGTCCGCGGGATTCTCTGGCGCACCAGCACCGGCAAGTTACGTGGGGGGAGGTCTGCGGCAGAGCGATGAGATCATCGAGATCAGCGATGCGATTCGGCCACCAACAAGACACGCAGCGGCTGCCAAGGCGGTTCCAAAGTCGGACAGCTCCGGAATCAGTCCGCGGACGCTCGGCGTCGGTCTCGTCATGCTCCTGGCGATACTTTTTGGTGTCGTTTTCTTATTGCCGGACACCGTACCGACTGACGATTCCGTGGCGACCCAGGATGTCGGCGAAGAGCCTGTCGAAGCTGCAGCACAGCAACAGAAGGCTAGCCGCGTAGGCTTTACTGAAAACGTCGAAGATCTGAGCGGCCGCGATGCGCGTGTCAGAGCACGCGCGGAAACGGAAGTGGTACTCGGCGAATTGCTGTCAATGATGGAGACACTGGAAAGGCGCGCCGTGCAACGCTGGGGCGGATTGCAGTTCAAAAAGGCTCAGGCACTCTACGCGGAAGGAGATGCGGCATATCTCGCACGAGACTATGAAATCGCCAGCGAAAAATACGGCGCGGCGATCGCGATCCTCGAACCGCTGCTCGACGAGGTTAACCAGGTATTTGCAACCACATTCGCTGATGCGAAGGTCGCGCTGGAGAATGCGGATGCGGTGGAAGCATTGAGATTATTCGATTTGGCGGTTGCAATCAGCCCAAGTCATGCGGCAGCGCAAGCCGGATACGCGCGCGCAAAAAACCTGGAAACAGTTCTCTCATTAACTGACCAGGGCTTTGAATTTGAACAGCACCTGGAACTTGAGGCCGCTCGCGAGAGCTTTGCGAAGGCGGCGGAGATCGACCCCGAATGGGAACCGGCACAGACCGGTCTTGAAAGAGTGCTGGCGACCATCAAGCAAATGGAGTTTGATCAGCGAATGACTGAAGGTCTGACAGCACTGAGCGAGCGCGATTATCCCGGTGCGCGAGCCGCATTTCGCATGGCTCAGAAGCTCAAGCCCGAGTCGCGCGAGCCAGCGGACGGGCTGCTGCAGGTTGATCAGGGAATTCGACTGGACCGCATCGGCGCTCTTGAGAGACAAGCGCAGAGCGAGGAACAACACGAAAGATGGGAGGCGGCCGTCGACACCTATCAAACTGTTCTCGAGATCGACAGCGATCTGCTATTCGCTAAGCAGGGTCTAGATCGTGCGCGACAGATGTCGGCACTGCACGCACAGCTGGATGAGTACATTGCTGACCCCGATAGTCTGAGTGCACCCGCCACGATGAGCAGGGCGACAGGACTTGTCGTCGATATCACGCGTATGCCGACGATCGGCCCGCGCCTGTCAGGGCAACGTGATGAACTGTCGCGCCTTCTGAAGCGCGCCGCAACACCGTTGACTGTGCAGTTGGTTTCGGACAATACAACCAATGTCGCGATCTATAAAGTCGGTAAACTTGGCAGCTTCGAGACGCGTGAACTCGATCTCAGGCCCGGAACATATGTGGCGGTGGGCAGCAGGCCGGGTTATCGCGATGTGCGTCTCGAGTTTCGTGTGGCTCCGGAAATCGACCTGCAGCCGATAGTCATTCGCTGCGAGGAAGCGATTTGAGTTTCGATCATCTGTATGTAAGAGACGTTGAAGGCGAGCGACGCATTGATGCGGACCGCCTGCCGCTGCGCGTTGGCACGGGCATCGACTGCGAGTTGCGGCTGCCCGGTCCGGGTGGCGGGCCGGTTGTGCTGCTCGACTTGCTGGACGGTGCACCATTTGTGCAGCCGGTTGGTCGAGATGCGACGATGCAGATCAATGGCGAGCCGCTCGTCGCCAGCACGCGCCTGACTGATCAGGATGAACTCCAGTTCTTTGGCAGCCGCATTCGCGTGTCCGCGACGGACGAACGACTGACCCTGATCGTACACCTCGAAGATAGCGCCTACGTCACGCAACCGCCGCAGCTGGCGGAAGGTGCCGCAGAGTCTGCAGACGAAGCGATCGCCCCGACTGCGTTCCGGCGCGCGGCCGCGACGCGTGCGGCGCTTGAGACAAGGCACCACAGTCCGCTCAGGGCCGTTATCGGCATTGGACTTGCGCTTCTACTGATCATGTCATACCTGTTATTCAGTTCGGCATCGATTCAGTTCGACGTGATGCCGGCTGGGCCGGACGACGTCGCACTATCTGGCGGCTGGTTTCGTCTGCCGATCGGTGACCGCGTGCTGTTGCGTCGCGGTGAGTACACGGTGACGGTACAAAAGCAGGGCTATTACGACATCGGCCAGACTTTTAGCGTCGGCGACGAATCGAGCAAGACGATCGAGATCCGAATGCGCCGCTTGCCCGGGCGACTCACGGTCCTCACGGATCCAGCCGTGGAGGCGATCGTGTCGATCGACAATAATACTGTTGGCAAGACACCTTTCGGCCCCATGGAACTGCAGCCAGGCGAGCACAGTGTCAGCGTGCGTGCCGAACGCTATCTGCCTTTTGCTGATGTGATAAACGTACGCGGGCTCGGGCAGCTCGAAGAAATCCATGTTCAGCTCGTGCGCCGGTGGTCAAATGTCGAGGTCACTTCGGAACCAGCCGGTGCAGCGATATTTTCCGGTGAACGGCGCATCGGCGAAACGCCTGCGACAGTAGAGCTTCTCGAAGGCACGCATCAGGTCAGTGTGGTTCGCGAAGGATTCAAAGCCTGGGACGGTACCGTGGTCGCAGTCCCGAATATTGATCAGGCGCTGCCGCTGATTCAGCTCGAACCGGCCAACGCCAGGTTGCTCGTGAACTCCGTTCCTCGCGCGGCGAACGTGACAGTAGATGGTCGCTACCGCGGTCAGTCGCCCATCACGCTGGCGTTATCACCGGACGTCGACTACGAGATCGGTCTGTCGAAGGCAGGCTATGGCGCAACGAGCCGCAAAGTTCGACTGCAGGCTGCCGCGAGCGAGTCGATAACGGTCGACCTGTCGGCGCGCGCTGGTTCAATCACTGTGAATGTGCAACCGCGTGACGCAACTGTGTACGTCGATGGGCGAGCCCGCGGCAATGGGTCGATAACCGTCCGGCTAAGCTCCGCACCGCACCGCATTGAAGTTCGCAAGACCGGCTTCGAAACCTGGTCGCGTACGATTACGCCGCGTCCGGGTTATCCGCAAACCGTTACCGCACGCCTGCGTTCGCTGGCTGCCATCGAGCAAGAGAAAGTCGAGGTTACGGTAACAACGGCCGGTAATCAGGTTATGCGCCGCATCGAGCCCGGAACCTTTACGTTGGGCTCATCGCGTGCCGAGCAGGGACGGCGTGCGAATGAGGTGCTCGTGCCGGTAACGCTGACACGACCATTCCTGATCGGTGTCAAAGAGGTTACGAACAGCGAGTTTGCGGAGTTCCGACCGGGCCACGACTCCGGCAGCGATATCCACCCGTCGATGGCAGGTGGCAGCAACCCGGTCGCGAACGTCTCCTGGTCAGACGCCGCGGAGTATTGCAACTGGCTCAGTGCGAGAGAGGGGCTGAAGCCTGCCTACGAGGACAAGTTCGGTGAGTGGGTCCTTGTGCGCCCGCTGACCAACGGCTACCGGTTGCCAACGGAAGCCGAGTGGGCCTGGGCGATACGCTATGAGGGCGGCGCCGGCGCGAAGCGATTCTCCTGGGGAGCGGAGATGCCGCCAACGCGCGACAGTGGTAATTTCGCGGACAAGTCTGCAGTAGATCTCGTGCCGACGATTCTGCCACGCTACGACGACGGCTTCGCCTCGACAGCACCGGTTGGTCAGTTCACGCCCAGTGCGATCGGTATCTATGATGGCGCCGGCAACGTGGCCGAATGGGTAAACGATTTCTACACAGTACCAACGCCGGGGATGACCACGCCGATCGTTGATCCGCTGGGTCCGAAGACAGGGACCAGTCACGTCATACGCGGATCCAGCTGGCGGCATGCGGGAATCCTGGAGTTGCGCCAAAGCTATCGGGATTCTGGAACGGCGGCTCGATCAGACGTCGGATTCCGCATTGCCAGAACCGTGAATTGAAATTTCATGAGACAATCGCCCGTCGAACCGGTCTAAGACCACAAGACCTTTTCCACCAAGGGCCCATCGTGCAGCGTTTACTCCTGATCCTGATAGCCAGCTCGTTTTTCGCTGTACCGGCCGCGGCACAGCAAGTCGAACCCGAGTCCGACGAGATCTCAACGACGCACGAAGACGCCGAGGGCAAAGTCGAAGAAGTCGTCGCTGCAGAAGAGCCAGGCGAAGAGATAGACGAAACCGGGCTCGACGAGCAGGGCTTTACAAATGAAGACAATGACTTCCGGCCGAGTGAGGATATCCCCGCTGATCAGTCGATTCCGTTTCCAACCGATATCTAGCCCGAAAAGTCAATATGAACAGAAAGAACATACCCGTTGAATTTGTATTTCAGCTCTTTGCATTGATTATCGCTATCATCATCGTGCACGCGTTCTATGTCTCGGTGGTTCGCCCAAACGCGGCACAAATCATTGCAGAGCAGACCGCCGCGGCAGCTGTCGACCCGGATTACGTACGCGAACGGCGCGTCTCTGTGCTGATCAAAGACATGGAGCAGGAGGCATGTTTCATTCTCGGTCTTTGGGCGCTGGCGATCATGGGCTACAAGACGGTGAAAATTCTCGCCGAGCGGCGTCTGCTGGACGTGGATCTCGTGCCTGTCGCCGAGGGTATGCGAATACTGCCGGAGGACACGCGCGAGTTTGCGCGCCAACTGCAGGCGTTGCCGGACGAAAGTCAGCGGATGCTGCTGCCGCGCGCTTTACTGAACGCGTTGCGACGATTCAGCACGACGCGCAGTGTTCAGGATGTATCGAGCAGCACTCGCGACATTTACGAGTCGGAGGCTGATCGCCTCGAGTCGGAGTTGTCGATGATTCGCTATATCTCCTGGGCGATTCCGTCGATTGGTTTCATCGGCACCGTGCGCGGCATCGGCGAAGCACTTGCGCAGGCCGACAAAGCCGTGCAGGGCGATATCGCCGGTGTAACGCAGAGCCTTGGTGTAGCGTTCAATTCCACGTTCATCGCGCTACTGATAAGCATCTTCTTGATGTTTCTGGTGCATCAGTTGCAGTTGCTGCAGGAACGGCTCGTGTTCGACGGCGAAACGTACTGCAATGACAAACTCATCCGGCATATGAAGGCGGACTAGTCAAAGGACGATTGCCGACGTGGGTCTTCTCGCAGTACATATCAACGACGCCGGTATCTCGGTCCTGGATGAAAACAAGATTCTGTATCGGGAGCCCGGGTATGCGCTGCTCGATGAGCAAGGTCTGACGACGGGAAGCGCGGCGTTTGCGCAGGCCAGGGTCAAGCCGCGGCATATACAGCACCGGTACTGGTCAAATCTGCAGGCAACACCGCTGCCGGATCGCCATTTCCAGCATCTGAGTGCAGCGGATCTCGTCAGCCGACAGCTGGAGCACATCTGGAATAGTGTTGCCGGTACGCACGACAAGGTCGTTATCGCGGTGCCGGCGTACATGGGTACCGAGAATCTTGGCTTGCTGTTGGGAATTTCTGCTGAGCTGAATATGCCGGTCGTTGCTATGGTCGATGCAGCTGTCGCAGCCACGCGGCGCGAGTACAAGGGTGCCGTACCGGTGCACGTCGACCTGAGTTTGCATTCTACGATCCTGACCCGCGTTGCCCAGACCGGGCAGGCACAGGTCGACAGGTCATCGGTCATCGAGGACTGCGGTCTCAACGGACTTTACGATGCCTGGATCGCCTTGATCGCCGAAGCTTTCGTGCAGCAATCCCGCTTCGATCCGCTGCACACGGCCGAAACCGAGCAGATGCTTCAAAATAGGCTGCAGACCTGGCTTACGGCGGCCGCGACTGACATCAAAGTGGTGCTTGATATCGAGTACCGCGGCATCACCCATAGCGCCGAGGTCGAGTCGCTCGAACTCGTCGCCGCGGCAGCGCCGGCATACCATCGAATTGTCAGCAATCTGCGCGCGCTGTACCGGGCCGATGAGACGCCCGCGCTGCAGCTGTCGGACCGGGCAGCGCGAATGCCCGGTCTGGCCGACATACTGAGTGCGCGCGTTGGTGGCGAGTTGTTTTTGCAGGAGCCTGGCGCGACGGCTCGCGGTTTGCTGTCGCGGTGCCGCGATATGCAGCCTGTTGATAAGCACGTGAGCCTGATCCGGCAGCTGCCCTGGGACCAGGCAGCCATAGAGGTGAAGCAGGCGGCTGCGGCCGGTCACAGGGGCCAGCCGACCCACGTGCTGTTTAATAACACCGCTTACCTGATCGATACAACGCCGCTCACGCTGGGCTCGCAGCATGCGGACGGCGATCGCGGTATCGAATTACAACAGGATATGCCGGGCGTATCGCGCCGGCACTGCTCATTGCAGCAAGAAAATGGCCAGTGCATCGTGCGCGATTACAGTCGCTACGGCACGTTTCTTAACGGTCACCGCATCGACGGCTCGGCGGTGCTGCAGACAGGCGATCTGGTCCGGCTTGGCACGCCGGGATACGAGCTGCGGCTGATTACGACGGAGATTGATCGTGGCTCGTAAGCGACGTCCATTTGAAGTCTTCAGCATGTCGTTTCTGGACTGTATGAGTTGCGGGTTTGGCGCGGTCATCCTGTTTTTTATGATTATCAACGCCCAGGTCAGGGAAACCACCGAACAGGACCCCACGGACCTCATGGCGGAGACCCGCAAGATAGAGGTCGAAATTCTCGATGGGCGCAAGAATCTCGTGTTGGCGAAGAATACAATCGAAGACCTCAAGTCCGAAACGGACACCGCAGAAGGGCAGATCACGCAGATAATTCGATTGATTGAAGAACTCCGCGCCGAGCTGGCGCAATACGATTCGGAAACGCTTGCGGAGATCGAGCGAATCGAGAAACTGCAGACCGATATCAAGTCACTCGAAGAAGAGGTCAAGCGCTTGCTCGCGCTCGCTGCAGAAGATGACGCCGAAGGCAACAAGCTGCGCGAATTCAAGGGTGAAGGGGACCGGCAATACCTGACTGGCCTCAAACTCGGTGGCAGACGCACGCTTATCCTCGTTGATCGTTCTGCGAGTATGCTCGACCGCACAATCGTGAACATCATACGGCGCCGCAACATGTCGCTGGACGATAAGCTGCGAGCGGTCAAATGGCGCCAGGTCGTCGCCAGCGTCGACTGGTTGACAGCCCAGTTTGTGCCCGGTAGCGAATTTCAGATTTACATGTTCAATAACGATGCTGAACCCGTGATCAAGGGCAGCGATGGGGTCTGGTTAAAGGCCGATGACAGCAGCCAGCTGGATGAGGCGATTCGGGTGCTGCGGCGAACGGCGCCGGAGAATGGCACGAATATGAAAGCTGCGTGGGAAGTTGCGTCACGACTTACGCCGCTTCCCGACAACATCATTCTGCTCGTCGACGGCCTGCCGACAATGGACGAAACAACGTCGAATCAGAAAACCGTCAGCGGACGTGATCGTTACCGCATGCACTTCAATGCCTTGCGTGAACTGCCGAGCGGTATTCCGGTCAATGTCTTCCTCTATCCGCTCGAAGGCGACTATGAGGCACCGATCGTCTACTGGGTGCTGGCGTATCGAACGGGCGGTTCATTTATCAGCGTCAGCAGGGATTGGCCGTAACATGACGGGATACTCGACATGAAGCGGCGCCGCAACGTTGAAGCGTTCAGCCTGTCGTTCCTCGACTGCATTTGTTGTGGTTTCGGGGCGATTATCCTGCTGCTTGTTCTCAGCAAGATCTACGAGCCCGTGATCATCGAGAAGACCCAGGACGATCTCGAACAGCTGATCGCGCTGTTGCAGCAAGAGCTGTTCGACATTCGCGGCGAAACGGCTGTCATAAATCGCGAACTGGACGACGTTCGGCAGCAATCTTCGACAAGCAAGCTGCGCCTTGCGCGCCTGCAGGGAGAACTCAACACCGTACAGGGCCAGTATGCAGCGACGCAGCAGGAATCCGAGGCGACGCTCGACGAGGGCGCGCTGCGTATTACCAAACAGCGACTGACAGAAGAAATGCGCCGTCTGGCGCCATACTATCGCTCGGCGGAACAGGATGCCGTCGCCGGGATACCAGTCGATAGTGAGTATGTGATTTTCCTGATCGATACGTCGGGCAGTATGCAGCAGTTCAACTGGGACCGCGCGATCGAGAAGCTGACGGAAACGCTCGACGTGTATCCGCAGGTCAAGGGCATTCAGATCATGAATGACAATGGCAGCTACATGTTCAAGCAATACGCCGGCAAATGGATTCCGGACACGCCAGGGCGCCGCCAGGCTATCGTCAACACGATGCGCACGTGGCGGCCGTTCAGCGATAGTAATCCTGTCGACGGAATAATTTACGCGATCAGCACGTACTGGTCGCCGGACAAGAAGATCAGCATTTACGTATTTGGCGACGAATTCAGCGGACGCTCGGTGGAGGCCGTCATTCGGCAGGTTGACACCGTCAATCGCGAGGACGAAAACGGCAACCGCATGGTCCGGATTCACGCCGTCGGGTTTCCGTTCTTTTTTGAGCCCGGGCGGAACATGTCCGACACTACGCGTCGCTACGCGCAGCTCATGCGTATTCTTTGTGAAAGAAACGGGGGTACGTTCGTCGCGCTCTCGGACCCGAACCGAACCTAGCCGTCGCCATAATTCACCACAATTGATCGTCGGCTCTCCATGATGCTGGCTGCTCGACAGCGGTTTTCGGCGTTTAAATGATCTCCATCGACGATTGATACACGATGGAGGACATACCAATGCGACATACCCTAGCAATTACTCTGGCGATATCCCTTGCCACAGCATCCCCCGCATTCGCAAAAGCGGCTTCCAAACAAGAGAACATCGGCGTCGGAACGGGCGCGGTAGTCGGCGCGCTGGCAGGAGGCCCGGTCGGCTTCGTTATCGGCGCAGCGATCGGTGCCAAAGTGGGCGACAAGATGCACAAAAAGACCGAGACGATCGAAGCTCTCAACGGCTCGCTGGACCGCTCACGCAGTGATGTTACCGACCTCGAGAATAACGTTCGCACGCTCAATTCTGATATAGACACGCTAAGCGCCGAACTCGAGCGGTTCCGCACTATTGACCGACCGAAGCTGATCAACCTGATGCAGGCCGGTATCTCGATGGATCTGCTGTTCCGCACCGATGAGCACGTGCTCGCCGACACTACCGGAGGCCGGCTTGCGGAGCTTGCTGGCGGCCTGGCATCGATGCCCGACATTCGGGTAGAGCTTGACGGCTTTGCCGACGAACGCGGCGACGCGGACTATAATCTTGAGCTCTCGAGAAAACGCGTCGAGTTCGTTCGGGACCAGCTCATCTCCGCTGGCGTCAGCCCAACGCGGATACACAGCAGCGCGCATGGTGAAGCACCGGCCCAGGACCAGTCCGCAGACAGTTATGCGCTCGAGCGCCGCGTGAGCCTGAAACTGTTCATAGAGGACGAGCAGCCTGCCTACGACAACCAGCCTGTGGCGTCGAACCCCTAGTCTTGTCGGACTTGCCCCGACTCGTTTCGAAACTCTTGATTGCCGGCCCCTCGGGGCCGGCTTTTTTGGTTATAGTTGGTCACTATGGATGAACTCGCTGCACGTCACTGCAGGCCCTGCCAGGGCAGCGTCGAGCCGCTGCGGCCGGAACAGACCCGAGAGCTAATGAAGGCGCTGCACGAAGACTGGTCTCTCAGTGGTGACGGTCGCGAAATCTCGCGGCGCTTCGAGTTTCCGGCCTACAGCCGTACGCTTGGATTTGCCAATGCGGTTGCCTGGATCGCGATCAGCGAAGGCCACCATCCGGTTTTGACAGTCAGCTACGGCAGCTGCGATGTCAGTTACACAACGCATGCCATCGACGGCCTGTCGGACAACGATTTCATCTGCGCCGCGAAAATCGACCGACTGATTCCCGAGGCCGACATCGCTTGATTGAGACAGTCGTGATCGACGACATCGAGGCTGCGGCCCAAAGACTGGACGGTATTGTCGTTAAGACGCCGCTATTGCAAAACGTCGAACTCGATCGCATTGCGGGCGGCAAGGTACTCATCAAGCCCGAATGCTTCCAGAGCATTGGTTCCTTCAAGATTCGTGGCGCCTACAACCTGCTCAGCCAATTGACTCCGCAGCAGGCAAAGCGGGGCGTCGTTGCGTGGTCTTCGGGAAATCACGCGCAGGGCGTCGCGTTGGCGGGCAAACTGCTTGGTATCCACGCAGCCATCGTGATGCCAGAGGACGCACCGCAAACGAAACTAGAAAATACGCGCAGCCTTGGTGGCGAAGTTATTACCTACGATCGCTACCGGGGAGACCGCGAGGCAATTGCTCGCAAAATCGCGGCCGAACGTGGCGCGGAGCTCGTGCCCTCATTTGATCATCCGCATATCATTGCCGGACAGGGAACGGTTGGCCTCGAGATCGCCGAGCAGTCGCGAGGCCTCGCCGACGCGGTGGATCAGGTGTTGATCTGCTGTGGTGGTGGCGGGCTCACGGCCGGCAGCGCGGTAGCGTTGAAAGCGCGGCTTCCGCATGTTTCGATCTACGCCGTCGAGCCCGAAGGTTTTGACGACACCACGCGCTCATTGCGCATCGGTCGGCGGGTCAGCATCGATCCGGGTAGACGATCCATCTGCGACGCGCTGCTTACAGAATCGCCTGGCAAGATCACGTTCGAAATCATGCAGCGGCTCGTCGTCGGAGGGCTAGTCGTATCGGAAGCGGAAGTAAAAGCGGCTATGCGCTTCGCGTTTCAGAACCTGAAAATCGTCGTCGAGCCGGGTGGCGCAGTTGCATTGGCGGCAGTCCTGTCAGGCAAAGTGGATACTTCCGGTAAGACGACCGCGATTGTAATCTCGGGCGGTAATGTTGACGCGGAGTTATTCGCGTCAATTTAGACAGAGCGGACCTGAGGCTTGCGCAGCATCGGGATACGCGAGAACGGTTGACGCCGAATCCCTGTGATATGCAGCGCGCGCTTGCGGCGTGCCTCCCAACCATCCAGCCAGTTCACAATCTTCTCGATCTGTTCGACGTCGGCGCGAACACGACTGGGCTGCATTTCGTGCAGGCCGACTCCGTTCTCAGCTGCGTGTATAAAATTCTGACTGTCACGAAGTACTGCCACAATCGGGATGCCGAGAGAGTCAAGAAAGCGCATAAGGCGACCAAGACTCCTGGTGTTCTTGCGCGTGCGATTCGCAATGACCGCAAGTTTGCCCTCGTTGCGATTGACTTTGGCAACCAGTAACAGATCCGCGATGCATTTGGATGCTGCATCGATATCCATCGACGATGGCAGCACCGGCACGAGAATGCTCGACGAGTCTCGCGTCAGTTCCCGAAGGTCGTCATGTGAAATACTCGCTGGTGAGTCGACGATCAGATTAACCGTGTCATCGGGCACTCGCAGCTGCCAGCTTCTGGTCGCATGCATCGACTTCTTGTACGCGGCAATACCGTGAATAGCTGGCAGTTCGCTCGGGCGGCGCCTGAGCCAGGCAGTCGTCGAACCCTGTGGATCGTAATCCATGATGGCGGGTTGCGGGCCGCGGCGCGCGTAACAGGCGGCAATATTCGTGGCCAGAGTGGACTTGCCGCATCCTCCTTTGGGATTGAGGATGACGATCTTGTTGAGATTGTCCCGTTTCGGCGTGATCAGCATGGCCCCTATAATGTCCCGCATATCGACCTGGCAGTCCATGCGCCAGTTCACATAATACCAGAGCGATGTCTGCGGGGGGGGGCGTGAGCCCTGTTAGCCGGATGGCGGAGGATAGGTATCGAATACGGGCAGTTCGCTGTCAGCGCACGACCACTCGGCGCGTGAGCCGCCCATGATGCGTGCCTCTGGGCGCACGCCCGGCTCCTTGTCGAGCGAACCGGCCGGCACGACGGCAATACTGTTATCGGCGGCGACCCGCGGCATCGGGCTGCCGCAGTTGCCACAGAACACCGCCATGAACCGTTTGGCTTCCGGGACTTTGTAGCTTTTCAGTAGATTCTCGCCGGCGGTCCATTTGACGGACTCCGGCGTCATGATGATGTTGCTGGCATGGCCCGTTCCGGTTGCCTTGCGGCAGCGCGAACAATGGCAGTGAAAGAAGACCTTGGATTTCCCGGTGATTTCGTAGGCCACGGAACCGCACAGGCAGCTGCCCGATAAATTTAGGTCGCTCATCTCGCCCTCCATCGAATAGGACGATCATAGCGTATTGCCCCCATCCGGGGCGCTTTACGCCCAATGCGAACGGGCGTGCAGGAAGTGGCGCGCCTCGCGCAACCAGGAGCAGGTTTCGCAATCGCAGGACCTGGAATGCGTGGTTGTTGTTCGCAGATAGTCTTCGGCAGTCTGCAGCGCCTCAACGAGTTGTTCGACGGATCCCGCGTCCGTCGAAGGCGTACGCTCGCGATTGAGCCACTGACAGGCCACACCGAACTTGCAGCTCGTGCAATCCTTCGAATCCTCGTCGAAGCGACCAGCGACGCGGCAGTTCGTGAAATCGACATCGCGTTCAATGAACAGGCGAGGGAACTCGAGTAGCTCGGACAAATAGCCCGTAATCGTCCGGGATGATGTTGGGGTAAGGGTCATCGCTGTGGCGTCCCGGCCGGTCAGAACATCTCGCTCGGATCCGGCTTGTCGTCGGCGGGCTTGCTGCGGCTTCTGATCCAGTCGCCCGTGATCATCTTGTCGTAACTGAGCCCAGGGCCGACCATCGGGTAAACGCCTGCATCGGGGTCTATGATGACTTCGAGAAATGCGGGTCCGTCGAATTGCATAAATTCTTTGACGATTCTTTGCAGATCTTCGTTCCTGTCGAGCTTTTTCGCGAACTTGAATCCGTCTGCCTCAGCAGCCTTGACGAAGTCTTTGCTGTGTAGTGATTTGTCACTGCCCGACATCCGGCTGTCGTAGTATAGCTTCTGCCACTGCCGCACCATACCGTCGCCATAGTTGTTGAGCACAACGACTTTAATGGGCAGCTTGTAAGTTGTGGCCGTCTCCAACTCGCCAATGTTCATACGAATGCTCGCGTCGCCGTCAATATCAACGACAATGCGGTCAGGTCTTGCAAACTGCGCGCCGATGGCCGCCGGTAATCCGAAACCCATCGTGCCCATGCTGCCCGACGTGAGCCAGAGCCGCGGTTCACGATAGTCGAAATACTGTGCGGCCCACATCTGATGTTGACCGACGCCTGTAGAAATAATCGCTTCGCCTTTCGCGTGCCGATTGATTTCCTCGATTACCGCATAAGGCTGTATCAACTCGCTGTTGCGATCGTAGTTCAGACAGTACTCTTTCTTGAGGTGGGCGATCTCCTCGTGCCAGCTCGAATAGTCCTTGCTGAATTCTATGCGCCTGCCGTATTCGAGCAAATCAGTCAAATCCCGGGCAAGCATTCCAATATGATGCCAGCTGGCGCGCTTTACCTTGCCGACCTCGGCGATGTCGACATCAAAATGGGCGATGTTTTTCGCGTTAGCGGCAAAGCTGTCGGGATCACCAGCGACGCGGTCGTCGAAGCGCGCACCAATGGTGATCAGGAAGTCGCAATCCTCAACAGCGTAGTTGGCCGAAGCGATGCCGTGCATGCCAAGCATGTGCAGCGCGAGCGGGTGTGTTGTGTCGCTGGCGCCCAATGCCATGAGTGTCGTTGTGACCGGGATGCCGTACTCGGCGGCAAATCGACGTAACGGTTTGGCCGCGTTAGCGTTGATGACGCCGCCGCCGGCATAGATCAGCGGTCGCTCCGATTGCGCGAGCATCTTGTAAAACCGCTCGCTCTGATCGTCGCGCAGATAGTTTTCTGTGACAGAGTTCAGGCGTCTGTGATAACCGACCAGCGGCAGTGCACCGTGGCCCTTGAATTCGCCTTCCCAGTTCTGAATGTCTTTTGGGATGTCGATGACGACGGGGCCAGGACGGCCGGTCCGAGCCAGTTCGAAGGCACTGCGCATGGTTGCCTCGAGCTTATTCGCATCTGTAACAAGAAAGATGTGTTTTGCAACAGCACCCATGATGGCCGAGACCGGAGCCTCCTGAAATGCATCGGTGCCAATTGCTGCTGTCGGTACCTGCCCACAGATCACGACGATTGGCACCGAGTCGGCCATGCAGTCCCGGACCGGCGTCACAGTATTGGTCGCACCTGGGCCGGAAGTCACCATGACGACGCCAACTTTGCCGCTTGCCCGCGCATAACCCGACGCCATAAATCCGGCACCCTGTTCGTTGGCGGGCACGATCAGCGGCATTGCGGCTTTGCCGTCCTCGGTCTTGTGAGTATCGTTGTAGCGAAAAACGGCGTCGTAGGTTGGCAGGATCGCGCCACCGCTGTAGCCGAAAATCGTGCCGACACCCTCGTCAGCCAGTACCTGGATGACCATATCGGCGCCGGTCATACGCATGCCCGCGAGAGGATGCCCGGTGCTTTGCTTGCTTGTGGCCTGTTCGTTCACGACGCCGTGCTGTGTTACGTAAGTTACGGATTTTCCGCGAGTGTTTACTAAATCTTGGTGCATTGCAATACTCGATCAACTGCGCCACCATCCGCGAATACGATGCCAAATTGGTCTCGATCCAATGAATTAGGCGAGATGCCATGCGACACGCAATATCAGTCCTCTTGCAGAACGAAGTCGGTGCGCTGACGCGCATGACCGGGATGTTCTCTTCACGCGGCTACAATATTGATACGCTCAATGTTGCACCAACTGACGATGCAACGGTTTCTCGCGTAACGATCGTGATTTCGGGGTCCGATGCGGCAATCGAACAGCTCAATTCGCAGCTCGCAAAGCTGGTCGATGTCGTCAACATTCATGACATGACGCTTGGTGATCACTTCGAGCGCGAGCTGGCCATCGTAAAGCTGAAGCTATCGACGGGCGGTCTCGTCAAGGCGCTCGCATTTGCGAAAAAACACGGCGCGGAGATCCTCGATGAGGCGCAGATCAGCTGCACGATCCAGCTTACAGGTCGCGTCGGCGAAATTGATGCTTTTGTTCAGGAGGCTGGCGAGATTGGCGAACTCTCAGCCGTGGCGCGAAGTGGCAGCGTCGCGGTTTCGAAGGGAGAGGTGACGCTGTCGTCGTTTGACGCACACCATCATCTGTCTGCGTAGCTGATGTCGGGGTTCGTGCTATCCAATTATCGCCGCCTGGTCATCAAGGTCGGCTCATCGCTGTTAATCGGCGACGATGGACACGTACATCGCGGCTGGCTCGAGGGACTGGCTGAGGACATTGCAATATTGCACGGTGGCGGCCACGACGTCCTGATCGTTTCATCCGGTGCAATTGCGATTGGCAGTACGGTTCTGCAGATCAATAAGAGCCGGGCACGACTCGAGGATCTTCAGGCGGCAGCGGCAGCGGGACAAGTACAGCTCGTGCATGCGTACCAGGAGGCGCTCGGCGTGAACGGTATTGCGGCAGCGCAGGTTTTGTTGACACCGGAAGACACCGAGAATCGGCGCCGTTTTCTGAATGCCCGTGGAACGCTGCTGAAGCTGCTAGAGCACTCCGTTGTTCCGATCATTAACGAAAACGACACGGTTGCGACTGAGGAGATCCGCTACGGGGATAACGACCGCCTCGCTGCGCGAGTTGCACAACTGGTAATGGCTGACGCGCTCGTTTTGTTGTCCGATGTCGCTGGGATGTACACGGCCGATCCGGGCAGCGACGCCACTGCCGAACATATCCCCGAGGTCCGCAAGATAAGCGAGGCCATTCTCGGCATGGCCGGCGAAACGCGTTCCGATATCGGCAGCGGCGGCATGGCAACAAAAGTCCAGGCAGCGCGTATCGCAACGCACGCCGGCTGTTCAACGGTTGTCACGAGCGGCGCAATCGACCGACCGCTGCAGACATTGGCTGCGGGCGGCCGTTGCACCGTATTTCGCGCTGAGGGGACGCCTGCGGCCGCCCGCAAGCAGTGGCTTGCAGGTTTTCTCGAGGTGCGCGGTGAACTCAGACTCGATGACGGTGCAGTCAGCGCCCTCAACGATGGCAAGAGCCTGCTGCCCGTTGGCGTTGTGGAAGTCGTCGGCAATTTCCGCCGCGGTGACGTCGTAACTCTGGTAGGTAGCTCCGGAAACGAACTCGGCCGCGGCCTTGCCGAGTATTCTGATGATGAAGCCGTACGCCTCATCGGGTGCCGCTCGGAACAGATTGAGGAGCGGCTGGGTTACCGTGGTCGTTCGGTCATGGTGCATCGCGACGAACTGGTGTTATTCGACAATGATTGCTGAGACGATGATCGCAATGGGCGTGGCCGCGCGCCGTGCGGCGGTGGCGCTGGCGATGACGAGCCACGAAGATCGCAATGGCGCGCTGCTTGCGGCAGCTGGCGCAATCCGCAAGCGCAGCCGCGAGATACTTGCAGCTAATGCAACGGACATGGGCGAGGCCAGGGAACGTGGTCTGAGTTCGGCGCTGCTCGACCGACTGATGCTCGATGCCGAACGTATCGAAGGCATGGCGGCCGGGATCGAAGCTGTGGCTGGACTTCCGGATCCGCTGGGTCGCGTGATTGCCGAGTGGGACCGGCCCAACGGCCTGTCAATACAGCGCGTAACCGTTCCACTGGGTGTGATCGGCATCATTTACGAAAGCCGGCCCAATGTCACCGCCGATGCCGCTGCGCTCTGCCTGAAGTCGGGCAATGCGTCCATCCTGCGCGGTGGCTCCGAAAGCTTCCACTCGAGCCACGCGATCTATCAGTGCCTGCGCGAAGGCCTGTCAGCGGCCGGGGTCGCTGCGGATGCCGTGCAAATGGTGGCGACAACGGATCGCGATGCCGTGGGCTACCTGCTGTCGTCCATGGGCCAGTGGCTCGATGTGGTCGTGCCGCGTGGTGGCAAGAGCCTGATCAAGCGGGTGCAGGAAGAGGCGCGAGTGCCGGTCATCGGGCATCTCGAGGGAATATGCCACGTCTATTTGCACAAAGCCGCCGACCCGAACATGGCGCGGGACATTGTGTTGAACGCAAAAATGCGTCGTACCGGGATCTGCGGGGCCGCCGAGACCGTGCTTGTCGATCGTGCCGCGGCCGAGCGCGTCCTGCCAGCGGTGGCGAAAGCGCTTGGCGACGCCGGATGCGAAATTCGTGGTGACGCTGAGGCGTGCGCAATCGTACCGTCGGCATTAGCGGCAACAGAGGACGACTGGTCGACCGAGTATCTTGATGCGATTGTTTCGATTCGCGTCGTTGACGATCTCGATCAGGCGGTTCGGCACATCGCTCAGTATGGTTCCGGACACACCGAGAGCATCGTCACAGACGATGAGGCGGCAGCCGAGACTTTTCTCGCTAGCGTCGATAGTGCGATCGTCTTGCACAACGCGTCAACGCAATTCGCTGACGGCGGCGAATTCGGCATGGGCGCAGAAATCGGCATCGCAACCGGCCGCATACACGCGCGAGGACCGGTTGGCGCGGACCAACTCACGAGCTACAAGTACGTCGTTCGCGGCAGCGGGCAAACCCGGCCCTGATGCGAACCGATGCTGTGCCATTCGACGTTGCCGTCATCGGCGCGGGCATCAACGGTGCTGGCATTGCGCGGGACGCGGCCCTCAGGGGTCTGCGCGTTATCGTCCTCGACCAAAACGATATTTGCAGCGGCACGTCATGGATATCAAGCCGCCTGATTCACGGCGGCCTCCGCTATCTCGAGTACGGTGAGTTACCGCTGGTTCACGAGTCCCTTCGTGAAAGAATTACCTTGCGCAAGATCGCGCCGCATCTCGTCACGCCGATTCGGATTCTTATTCCAATCTATGAGTCTGCGAAGCGCGGCCCGCTTCTGATCCGGCTCGGAATGATTATTTACGACCTGCTGTCTGTCGGCAAGACCGTGCCGGGTCACGATATGCTGAGTCGCACCGAGACCATCGAGAATGCGCCAGGTCTCAAGAAAGATGGGCTGCGCGGCGCCGCACGCTATTACGATGCGCAGGTGACGTTCGCAGAGCGGCTCGTGCTCGAGAATCTGCTCGCTGCGCGTTCGGCCGGCGCCGAGATCAAAACGTACAGCGAAGTAACGCGCATCAATATCGAAAAGGGTTCGGTTGTGTCGCTCGAATATCGGGACGCGCTGACCGGAGTGTCACACGAAGTCGCGATCAAGGTTGTAATCAACGCGGCCGGGCCCTGGGTCGATCAGGTCCTGAGCGTAACCGGCACAACGACAAAGCGGCTGATCGGCGGCACAAAGGGCAGCCACATAATTGTCGGCAAGTTTGACGGTGCGCCGGAGGATGCTTGCTACGTCGAGGCGCTCAGCGATGGTCGGCCGTTCTTTATTATTCCGTGGAATCGTCTCTACCTGATCGGCACGACGGACATCCGCTATGACGGTGACCTCGCCGAGGTCCGAGCAAGTTCGACCGAAGTCGATTACCTGCTGGCGGAAACCAATCGTGTTTTCCCGCAGGCGGACCTCGATGCGGATGACATTCACTACGCCTACGCGGGCGTGCGACCGTTGCCGCGTCGCGAAAAGGGCCCGGAGTCTTCAATTACACGGCGCCACATCATCAAAAAGAACAAGAAAATCGCTGCTGGTCTCGTATCGATCATCGGTGGCAAACTGACCACGTATCGCAACCTGGCAGAGCAAACCGTCGATCGTCTCGGCAGGATGCTGGATCGCAAACTGCCTGAGTGCCGAACTCAGGACACGCGGCTGCCGGGCGCATACCGACTTGATGAGGCGCGTGAGTCGCTGCAGGAGCTTGACGGGTTATCTGCCACTGGCGTCGAGCGCTTGCTCAGCATATATGGGGGGCGCGCCGTCGATTTGCTCGAGCTTGCGAGCGCGGCACCGGCATTGCGAAAGACGATCGATTCGGCACACAGCGTGCTGGCCGCCGAAGTGGTGTTTGTTATTCGTGAAGAGATGCCACGGACGCTGATTGATATCGTTTATCGCAGGATGATGCTGGGGCTCGACGCGGACCAGGGCCGGCCGCTCTACGAAATGGTTGCCGCGATTGCGGCCGACGAGCTTGGCTGGAGCGATTCAGAACGACACGGGCAAATCGAAGCTTTACACGCTTACAGCGACTCTTTGGGTGTATAAGGTATCGCTCGGCTCGTACGGGAGTTCAGCGCTGCCGACCCAGCGGGGAGCCGTATCCACGTCCCGCCCGGAAACGAACGTCTCACCGCGCAGCGCAACAACGTCGAAATCATAGATGTGGCGTCCATAACTTGCATCGATCGCCAGGAACCAGTCCGCACCCAGCTGCCCGTCGGCAGCAAGCTCGATGCCGCGGTGCTCGCTGCGCGCGCCTGTTACATTGAAACCGTCCGCATCACGGAAAACGCTGTCGCGCTTCCGCATCGTGTATAGGGCGACAGCGGGCGATAGCGCTACAGAAACCCACCGGTCGAGTAGGAATGCCGTTCTCGAGAAACAGGAACGCGCCGCAAGAACCGCCACCGGTCAGCACAGGCGAGCGAATCGCCGTGAGGTGCTCCTGACCGCTGGCGCGGGTGAGCCACGCTGCCGCAACACGGGTCAGGAGTTCACGCATATGTTGGTGCTGAACGTC
>JAOTUB010000074.1 GCA_029864095.1 Gammaproteobacteria bacterium
AAACCGGCAAAGAAAATTGCGCCCCATACTGCTCGCAGCGTCCCCGCGCATTACGAACAGCCTGTTTCGGAGCGCATGCGGACCTTCATGCGGCTCGAGTTTCTCTATCAGCAGATGCTCTATAACAGCGAACTCGAGACCAGTTGGGCATCGCGCGCCACCGTTGCGGGCCTGCTCGAGATCATGGCGATTCTGTCGCGGGGCGACGTCCGCAGCGAAGTTCACAAGGAGCTTGACCATCAGCTGGACGAGTTGCAGCGTTTTCAGAGCCAGCCAGGTGTGGATGCGCGGCGACTCGAGGCACTAATTCGTAATCTGATCGAAAGTCGTGCCGAAATCGACGGGATTGGAACTCAGTATCTGCAGTCGCTAAAAGACTCGGATTTCCTCAATGCGATCAAGAACCGCAGCGCCATTCCTGGCGGTACCTGTGAATTTGATCTGCCCGAATACAGCCACTGGTTGCGGCAGCCACACCAGCGGCGTCAGGAAGATCTGACAATCTGGATTGGCGCAATTCGGCCGCTGTGCGACGCCGTTAGCGAGGTACTGTGGCTGATTCGCGAGAGTGCGCGGCCCCTGGACAAGCTTGCGATCAACGGCATGTACCAACACAACATGCAAAAAGATGCGCATTGTCGTTTGTTGCGCATCAATCTTCCTGATGGCAGCAAACTCTATCCCGAGATCAGCGGCAGTCAGCACCGATTCACGGTGCGGTTTCTCGAGTGGTCAACGATCGACAGGCGAGCTGTGCAGACCGGGCATGATGTGCCGTTTCAGTTGAGCATCTGCTGAGATACACCGCCAGCAAGCCAATCTCCGCATCACAGTTTCCGGGCGCGATGCTCATCTCGGTCATGGCTCACTGCGTTCCGCTTTACTTCCCTCGATAAGCATCGCGCCCGAAGACACTACAGGCTCAACAATGCCTCGACGACCGGAGCGTCCGCCGGCAATAGCGCATCAGGATTGAGATCACCGGGTGCTAGCCAAAGCACACCTTGGCCTTCCAGGCCGGTGGGGTGGCCTTGCCAGGCAGTGACCAGGAAGAACTGGAGATCGACGGTGCGGTCGGGATATTCGTGGAGCAGATCCATGAACGGCGTGCTCGCAGTGACTTCGATGCCGAGTTCCTCGGCAAGCTCGCGCTTGAGGGCCTCAGTCGGGTCTTCTCCATTACCAATCTTGCCGCCAGGGAACTCCCAGAGGCCGTTAAACGGGCCATCGCAGAGTCGCTGGGTTATCAGGATTCGCCCTTTAGCATCGCGCAGAATGCCGGCAGCGACATGATAGTGATTCATCGTCGACAGGTGCCTAACTCAGTTTGCCGTGGCACTGCTTGTATTTCTTGCCGGACCCGCAGGGACACGGTTCATTACGCCCGACTTTTCGGCCGTCGCGCCTGAACGGTTCCGGAGGCGGAGCGGCAGCTTGCTGACCCTGACCGGGCTGCCGCTGGCCCTGCGGGGCCGGTCCACCAAGCGCCGAGGCCTGCGCATGCTGGTACCGCAATGCCTCAGCCGCACGACGCCGCTCGGCCGAGTCGTCCAAGTCTTCTTCGCCTTGAATACGAATACGCGTCAGGATGCTGATCGTGTCGTGCTTGACCCGCTCCAGCATCGCGCCAAACATCTCGAAGGCTTCGCGCTTGTACTCCTGTTTGGGGTTCTTCTGCGCATAAGATCGCAGGCCTATGCCCTGGCGCAGATGATCCATCGCGGCCAGATGTTCTTTCCAATGCAAGTCGAGCTGCCGCAACATGACCTGCTTTTCGACGTTGCGCATCAGTTCACTGCCGATCGAATCTTCCTTGGCTTTGTAGGCCTTGTCGCTTTCGGCGATACAGCGCTCGAGGATCCCGTCCTCGTTGAGCGTTTTATCCTCGCGAATCCAACGCTCAATGTCGAGATGCAGACCGAACTCTGATTCGAGTTCGTGGCTCAGGCCCTCGACATCCCACTGTTCTTCGAGGCTGCCCGGCGGAATGTGCGTCTGCACCGTCGCCGCCACGACCTCTTCGCGAATCGCAGCGACGGAGTCTTCTATCTCATCCGCGGCCATGAGCTCGGATCGCTGATGGTAGACGACCTTGCGCTGGTCGTTAGCAACATCGTCGTACTCTAGAAGATTTTTACGAATGTCGAAGTTATGCGCCTCGACCTTGCGCTGCGCGCGTTCGATCTGGCGCGACAGGAGCTTGCTTTCGATAGCCTCGCCTTCACGCATGCCAGCGCGAGACAGCAGCGCTTTGGTGCGGTCCGGGTCCCCGAAGATACGCATCAAGGTATCCTCCATCGACAGGTAGAAACGGCTCGATCCCGGGTCGCCCTGGCGCCCCGAGCGACCTCTGAGCTGATTGTCAATGCGGCGTGACTCGTGTCGCTCGGTGCCGACGATGTGCAAGCCGCCTGCTTCGATGACTGCGTTATGTCGCTGTTGCCAGTCAGCGCGAATTGTTTCCGGATCGGCTCCTTCGCTGGCTTCGGCCAATTCGGCATCGACGTTACCGCCCAGCACAATGTCCGTACCGCGACCCGCCATATTCGTCGCAATCGTGATCGCGCCAGGACGTCCGGCATGCTGCACGACGATGGCCTCACGTTCATGTTGCTTGGCATTGAGTACTTCGTGTTTGATCTTGCGTTTCTTCAGCAACGATGACAGTAGTTCGGATGTCTCGATCGATGTCGTGCCAACGAGCACGGGCTGACTGCGTTCGCGACAGTCGATGATGTCTTCAATGATCGCCTCAAACTTGTCTTTCTGCGTCAGATAGACGAGATCCGGGGCATCATCGCGAATCATGTCACGATGCGTCGGGATGACGACTACCTCGAGCCCATAGATCTGCTGGAATTCAAACGCTTCAGTATCCGCCGTACCCGTCATGCCGGACAGATTGTTGTACAGGCGAAAATAATTTTGGAACGTAATCGACGCGACCGTCTGGTTTTCACTCTTTATCGACACACCTTCTTTCGCTTCGATCGCCTGGTGCAGGCCATCCGACCACCGTCGACCCGGCATTGTGCGGCCCGTGAACTCATCCACGATAACGACTTCACCGTCCTTGACGATGTAGTCAACGTCCTTCTGAAATATCGCGTGCGCGCGGAGCGCTGCGTTAAGATGATGCAGAAGCCGTATATTGGCGGCATCGTAAAGACTCTCGCCCTCTTCGAGCAGGCCGGCCTTTGCCATTAACACTTCGATTTTCTGATTGCCGTCTTCGGTCACATAGACCTGCTTCGCTTTTTCGTCCGTCGTGTAGTCGCCGCGCCTTACCAGCTTGCAGGCAACAGTCTTCTCGCTGTCGTCAACCAGCACGACGTCGGCGCCGCGTGAATCACCAATATCCACCGCCTGGTCGATGGTCATCACGTCTGACCGCTCACCGTTCTCGCCCTCGACGGTGACAGCCATGCCGGTCTCATCAATGAGCCTGACGGCCTTGGCGAAAATATCGTAATTCGTCGCTTCCGATGCCTCGTGGTGTTGGTCGAGTTTGGGCACCAGTTTGTTGATCTGCGCATACAGATCGGTGCTCGCCTCGGCAGGGCCGGAGATAATCAGAGGAGTTCGCGCCTCATCGATCAGAATCGAGTCGACTTCGTCGACGATGGCGAAATTCGTGTCGCGCTGAACCTTGTCCTCGAGCGAAAATGCCAGATTGTCGCGCAGGTAATCGAAGCCCAGTTCATTATTCGTCGCGTAGGTGATGTCGCTGTTATAAGCCGCACGTTTCTCTTCCTGCGTCTGGCCGGCTTTGGACACTCCGACCGTCAGGCCCAGAAACTCGTACACCGGCCGCATCCAGTCGGCGTCGCGTTGTGCGAGGTATTCGTTGACGGTGACAATATGCACACCATCTTCGCTGATGGCATTGAGATACGCGGGCAAGGTCGCCACGAGCGTCTTACCCTCGCCGGTGCGCATCTCGGCGATATTGCCGTCGTGCAGCACCATGCCACCGATCAATTGCACATCGAATGGACGCAGACCGAGGGTCCGCATGCCCGCTTCGCGCGCCACGGCAAACGCCTCCGGCAGGAGATCTTCGAGCGTCTCCCCGGCTTGGTAGCGTTGCCTGAATTCGTCCGTCTTCGCGCGCAGGGCAATATCGTCAAGCTGTTGCACGCCCTCTTCGAGCGCATTGATCTTGTCGACAATCTTCGAGTATTGCCGCAGCAGTCGCTGGTTGCGGCTGCCGAAGATACTGGTCAAGAAATTGGCCACGTGGGCTCCTGCAAGATTTTAGGAAGCGTGCCCGACCGAACCCGGGCACGCAAAGCCCGCTATTCTATCTGAACTAGGCGCGGTCTCACTAGTTGAGGTAGTCGCACAGTGATCCTAACGGGATACGCCAGACCAGATGATGGTGATTTCCGGTCTAACAAGTTGCCCGGAGGCCGCCGGACCTGGACTGTCCTATTTGGACGATTCGCGGATGAAATTCACCGGATTGACGCGGCGGCCATTTCTTAGCACTTCGAAGTGTAGGTTCGGCCCGGTTGCGCGGCCGGTCTCGCCCATCCGCGCTACGGCCTGACCTTTCTTGACCTCGTCACCAGCGGCGACGAGATTCTCGGCGTTGTGGGCGTAGCGGGTCGAATAACCATTGCCGTGATTGATCTCGACCATCACGCCGTAACCATAGCGGTCGGCCGACCAGGTGACAACACCGTCCGCGACAGCCGTCACCGGATCACCTGCCTTGCCGGCGAAGTCGATGCCGGTGTGGTTCGCAGGCTTACCTGTGAACGGGTCGGTCCGTTTGCCGAAATACGACGAGATCCAGCCTGAATTAACAGGGCGGCCCTGCGGATAGACCCGGTCGTTGAGGTTCTGGCCCATCAGAACGCTTTCGAGGACGCCCAGCTGCGCCTCTCGATCGATGAGCTGATCGCTGAGCGTTTGCATCGATTCGACGAGTTCGGGAATTGCGACGTTGGATCCACCTGCCACAGGCTCTTCAGGACCACCGAGAGCCGGCGCCGAGTCGAAGTCGAATTCGCCGTCCTCGAGATCTGCCATATCCGTCAGTCGCCGACCTAGCGCGTCCAGGCGGATAATACGGGCGTTCATTTGTGCAATACGTATAGCCAGCGCATCGAGAGTGTCCTCGTTACCCTGGCGGATCGAATGGATGTTCTCGCGCTGCAGCTGCAGCTCCCCTGCCAGCTGCTCGACTTGATTGCTGCTGACGCCGGAACCTGTGACGTTCGAGTACCAGTAACCGCCTGCGAAACCGAGCGCCGAGAGAATGCAGACCGATACGACAGCAACCGCCCAGACCGACAGGCCGGACAAGTTCAGTTGCCTGGGCTTTCCAAAGCCCTTGCCGAAAATGACTACATTCATCGAATACGCCTCGGATGCGCTTGCATCGATTCGTGGTTCTTTGTCTCTCTGTGCAGCGAACAGCAGGCGATTGGCCATCTCTGACACTTGCTTATAGTTGTTGGCCTGCGTTCAATATCCACTTCGGTAGCCCCGCTGCCCTAGGATCGAGTCCCTTAGACCGGTGGTTTTGCGACCCCGCCTTTCAGCGGGTTTGCCTTTGTCGAGAATGACAATATGCATAATGTCAGTTTTTAATACAAGATTCGCCCTGCCGAACGGTGACATGCGTCTGCCGAAACTGGCCAAAATCGCCGACTGCGTCACATTTTTATGCCTATAAAACGCCTGCAAAACCTGCTGAATCCCAATGAAGACGGGGACTTGGGCGAAATTATCCGACATGCCCAAGATATGGGCGAGCTGGTCCATATGCTGCAGAGATCGCTGCCAGAAGATGCGGCCCCGAGCATCAAGGCCGCGAATATTCGCGACAACGGCGAGCTCGTGATTCTGGCCAGTTCACCAGCCTGGGCCGCCAAGCTGCGTTTCGAAACCGATAAGCTCGTCGAAGCCGCGAGAGCGGGGGGCGCCACCGTCACGACGTGTACGGTTCGTGTAGACCGAGGGCGTTAACAGCCCGTGGCCGCGGGCTGCAAATAAAATTCAGTCGTCCAGATGAATATTCACGCGCCGGTTGCGTTTGCCTTTCTTCTCGACCTTGCCGATGCGAATCTTGCCGACTTCGGCTGTGGATCGCAGGTGCGTTCCGCCACAAGGCTGCAAATCGACACCTTCGATTTCGAGCAGGCGAATACTGCCTTTGCCGCGTGGCGGCTGAACTGACATCGTCCTAACCAGATCCGGCTGCGCATCGAGTTCGTCGTCGCTTATCCAGCGACAACTCACCGCATGATTCTCCGCTACCAGCGCTGCAAGGGCAGCGGTGACGGCTTCCTTGTCCACCGAGTCTTCCATATCGAAATCGAGGCGGCTTTTTTCGGCCGAGATATTGCCGCCGGTAACGCCGTATTTAAGGACCGAACCAAGCAGATGCATCGCCGTATGCATGCGCATGTGCCGGTAACGACGATCCCAATTCAACGCCAGATGCACCATTTCCCCGACTGCAGGCCCCGCTTCGCATTCTTCGAGGACGTGCCGGATCGTGCCATCGTCGCCATACCGCGTGTCGATGATTGCGGCGCGGCCGCTGCGCCAGCTAATCGTGCCAGTATCGCCGGGCTGGCCGCCACCGAGTGGATAGAAGACCGTACGATCGACAATCACGGCGCCATCGACTGCGCCGGTGACGGTCGCATCGCAACCCTGCAGATAGGAATCCTGGTGAAATAGTTCTTCGGTCATTAGCAGGCCAAGTGGTTTTGTTTGCACGCCATCCGCCAGCCAGTTGCCCGCCGCGCTCCCGCTGCATCCGGCCGAGCGACGATCAGGCGTAAGAAGGTGTTGAGTAAGAGATTGGCGCTTTTTTCGGGTCGTCGAAGGTCACCTCCTCCCACGCGGATTCCTGTTCCAGGAGTGCCCGCAGCAGCTTGTTGTTGAGGTCATGGCCGGACTTGTAGGCCCGGAACTCGCCAATTACGCAATGGCCGAGCAGATAGATGTCACCGATCGCGTCGAGAATCTTATGAATAACGAATTCGTTCGCGTAACGCAGCCCATCTTCGTTAAGGATTCGATAGTCGTCGAGGACGATCGCATTGTCCATGCTGCCGCCGAGAGTCAGGTTACGCTCACGCAGCGCCTCGACATCGCGCAGAAAACAGAATGTGCGGGCGCGACTGACTTCTTTTAGAAATGACGTCGATGAAAAATCGATCGACGCATCCTGTTTCAGCTTGTTGAAGACTGGGTGATTAAAATACACCTCGAAGCTGACCTTAAAGCCGTTGAATGGCCGCAGTTCAGCCCATTTTTCGCCGTCCTCTACGCGTACCTTACGCTTGATGCGAATGAAACGTTTTGCGACTTGTTGTTCCTCAATTCCAGCCGATTGCAGCAGAAAGATAAACGGCCCGGCGCTGCCATCCATGATCGGCACTTCGGGGGCTGACAGGTCAACGTGGACATTGTCGATACCGAGTCCTGCGAGCGCCGACATCAGGTGCTCGACAGTCGCGACTTTGACACCGTCCTGCACGAGCGTGGTCCCAAGCATGGTCTCACCGACGAGCCGGGGATCGGCCTTGATATCCACAGGATGGTCGAGGTCAACGCGTCGAAAGGTAATTCCCGAATTTTCAGCGGCGGGACGAAGTGTCATATAGACCTTCTCGCCGGTGTGCAGCCCGACTCCGGTGGCCCGGATAGCTGTCTTCAGAGTTCGTTGTCGTAGCATTGACGAGTTTGTGTGGCCTCAAATACCGGGCGCAAGGTTATCACATTATGGAAAAACGTCAAGAATTCAGTCCCTTAGAGAAAACTCGATCCGGTGATGGTCGAAATTTTCATTTGCGGCTGTTCGCCACGGAGCCGAACTCGGCGGGGAGCAGATAGCCGGCCCGGATGATCCGGGCCGGCGAGCGGAGGTATTGCTCTGACGGTGTCCTTCTCGTCAGTCAGCCTGGCGGCGCAGGAACGCTGGTATATCCAGCAGTTCCTCCTGCAGCCCGCCTGCTTCGAGGCCATCGCCGACTGCGCGCTTGCGTTGCACAGTGGGTTTGTCGAGACCGTGATAGTTGGGCTGCGAAGCAGCCGCAGCGGCCGGACGACGCACGATACGCATCGGCGATTCCGCGTTTGCGCCGGCGTGCCCGAGGCCGGTTGCCACGACGGTTACGCGGATCCTGTCCGTCATATCCGGGTCGATCACGGTGCCAATCACGACAGTCGCGTCATCCGAAGCAAACTCCTTGATCGTGTTACCGACCTCCTGGAATTCGCCGATGGACAGATCCATGCCCGCCGTTACATTGACAAGAATCCCGTTGGCTCCGGCAAGGTTGATGTCCTCGAGCAGCGGACTCGAAATGGCCGCTTCGGCGGCTTCGCGTGCACGGTCCTCGCCGGACGACACTCCCGAACCCATCATCGCCATACCCATTTCAGCCATCACGGTTTTGACGTCGGCGAAATCGACATTGATGAGGCCCGGTCGCGTGATCAGTTCCGCAATCCCCTGCACGGCGCCTTGCAGCACCTGGTTCGCCGCGCGAAACGCATCGAGCAGTGTTGTTTCGCCGCCGAGCACAGTCAGCAGCTTTTCGTTAGGAATCGTTATCAGAGAATCGACGTGTTTGCCGAGTTCACCGATACCGTGTTCCGCGATGGCCATGCGCTTGCTCCCTTCCATCTGGAAAGGCTTCGTGATTACGGCTACGGTCAGGATTCCGAGTTCCTTGGCAACCTGCGCGACCACGGGTGTCGCGCCGGTGCCTGTGCCACCTCCCATTCCGGCCGTGATAAACAGCATATCGGCGCCCTCGATGACCTCGTGAATCCGGTCGCGATCCTCCATCGCTGCCTGACGACCTATATCGGGATCGGCGCCCGCGCCGAGTCCTTTAGTGATATTGCAGCCTATTTGTAACGCCGTCCGCACGCGTGCACTTTTCAGCGCCTGCGAGTCGGTATTGGCGCACACGAAATCCACACCTTCGATCCCGGCATCGACCATATGGGCAACGGCATTGCCGCCGCCGCCGCCGACGCCAATGACCTTGATGACTGCGGTCTGACTATGCGCATCCATTAACTCAAACATTTAGACTTCCTCCGCTTTTGACCTCTTGATAGGGAACTCTCGTCACCCCGATTTAACTTCCTTGTAAGACTTCACAAGGATTCCTTTTAAACTTCCCCATGCTCATTTCCCCTGCAACGCATCGATAAATCGTGGTGCATCGCAAGGATTCCTAAAACTGTCCGCCGAACCAGGCTTTCATGCGGTCCCACACATCGTTCAGGTTGTGGCTGATCGGCGTGGCGCGGGTGCTGCGCCGCGTCAGGTTTTCATGGCCATAAAGGAGCAGGCCCACACCCGTCGCGTGTATCGGGTTTCGAACCACGTCCATCAGGCCCTCCACGTATTGCGGTGAGCCGAGTCGGACTGGCATATGAAATACCTCCTCCGCCAACTCGACGGCGCCCTCCATCTTCGCGCTGCCACCCGTGATGACGATGCCCGCTGCAATCAACTCTTCGAAACCCGATCGACGCAACTCATCACGGATCAGGCCAAACAGCTCTTCAAAGCGGGGCTCTACGATCTCGGCGAGTGTTTGTCGCGCCAGGCGCCGCGGCGGCCGTTCCCCGACACTCGGCACTTCGATTGTCTCGTCGGGGTTAGCGAGCTGCGACAGCGCGCAGGCATACTTGATCTTGATCTCCTCGGCATATTGCGTCGGCGTGCGCATCGATACGGCGATGTCGTTCGTCACCTGGTCGCCTGCGATCGGAATAACGGCCGTGTGCTGGATCGCACCGCCGAGAAACACCGCTAGATCTGTCGTGCCGCCGCCAATATCGACTATGCACGAGCCGAGTTCCTTCTCATCGTCGGTCAATACCGAGTAGCTCGATGCGAGTTGCTCGAGAACGATGTCATCAACTTCGAGGCCACAGCGCTGCACGCACTTGACGATGTTCTGGGCCGCGCTTTCGGCGCCGGTCACCATGTGCACTTTTGCTTCGAGACGCACGCCCGACATGCCGACCGGTTCACGAATACCTTCCTGACTGTCGATCAGGAATTCCTGCGGCAGGATGTGCAAAATCTTCTGATCTGCCGGAATTGCAACCGCACGCGCCGCGTCGATCACACGATCGACATCACCCGCACTAACCTCCTTGTCTCGAATTGCGACTATGCCGTGTGAGTTGAGACTGCGGACATGACTGCCCGCGATGCCCGTATAGACAGAGTGAATATCGCATCCGGCCATCAGTTCAGCTTCCTCAACGGCACGCTGAATAGAATGGACGGTCGATTCTATGTTGACGACAACACCTTTCTTCAAGCCTCGAGATGGATGCGACCCGATACCGACAACCTCGATCCCGCCGTCGTCGTTGATTTCGCCGACGATCGCCACGACTTTCGACGTTCCGATATCGAGCCCAACGATCAGATTCTTGTCTACACGCTTGGTCATTCAGGGCGCACTCCGCGATGCCAGCATTTTGTCGGCTTCTGTTTGCCGGTCCTTAACGGGGGTTCTCGCTCCGTTGTTCCAGCCGATCGTGAAGCCATTGCTGTAGCGCATGTCGACGTACTCGATTTCGGTCGCGCGCCCGGTAATGACGTCGGCAACGACGTCAAGAAATAACTCAGTCCGGGCACCGACTTCGCGACGCCCGAGCCGCACTTCCACACCGTTTTGCAACGTCATCTCCCACGCGCCACGCGGATCGAGATGCACTCGCCGCAGATCAAGCCCGACGGGTATCAGCCGATCACGAACCTGCAGGTAACGCTGCGCGACGTCAGCCGCGCGATCCTGCGGCCCGCTCAGCCTGGGCAGTTCCACGGGTATGTGCCTTGCGTCGGTGACGAAAAGCTCACCACGTACATTGAGCAGCCCATGTTCACCCCAAATTGCCGCCGGAACCTGCTCGGTCACCGTAATTCGCAGCCGGGATGGCCAGCGCCGCGCGACCGTTGCCTGGTCAATCCACGGAAGCTCGACAATGCTGCGCTGTATCCGAGCCAGATCCGCGCTGACAAACCCATCCTCGAGGTCATCGCCGATTGCTTCTTCAATCTGCAGCGCGCTGACGCGCTGGAACGGCCCGTTTATCTCGATTGAGCGAATCGGACGATCGAGCATATTGGCACTGGCTAGATACGTGACGACAATGGCTGCCACGGCAACGAATGGCGCAACGATGTGCGTGACTCGGATCTTCGGCATCGTGAATCGCGCTGCGTTCTTCTGCTTTCTGCGTCGTGCCTGTTTACGCGTCATTGGCTGCCACCTCGATCGTGCCGGAGCGAATCGCCTCGTTGACGCTCGTCTCCAATATCCGCCAGCAAAGCTCTTCAAAAGTTATGCCGGCTTGCCGGGCTGCTATCGGTACCAGGCTGTGGCTAGTCATGCCCGGGACCGTGTTGACCTCCAGCACTTGTGGCATGCCGTCACCGCCGGTCATGAAATCGACACGACCCCAGCCCGTACAGCCCAATTCGCGGAATGCGGCCATTGCGAGATCGGCATACATTGCCTCGATTGCGGCATTTGCCGTTCCCGGACAGTGGTACTCGGTACGATCCGACTCATACTTCGCGCGATAGTCGTAGAACACACGTGGCGTCTCGATGCGAATACTCGGCAGCGCCGTGCCTTGCAGCACGCCGACCGTGAACTCATCGCCGATCACGCAATGCTCGGCGAGCGCAATTCCGCCAAAACTCAAAGCCAGATCGACCGCTCCCGCGAGGTCGTCGTGATCAAACACTTTCGACATGCCAACACTGGAACCTTCCGTGGCAGGCTTCAGAATCAGCGGAAATCCGAGAGACTCTGCAGCCAGCACGGCATCCGCCTGGTGCCGAATCACGGCATGGTCCGGTGTCGGTATGCCGCAAGCTTCGAACAGGTGCTTACTGCGAATCTTGTCCATCGCCAGCGCCGACGCCATGACGCCGCTGCCCGTGTACGGTATATCGAGCCATTGCAGTGCACCCTGCAAGGAACCGTCTTCGCCACCGGTTCCATGCAGCGCAACCCATACGCGGTCAAATCCGGCCGCCGCGAATTCGACGAGGCTTTTTTCAGCAGGGTCCCAGGCATGGGCATCGACACCCTGCGCCGTCAGCGCTTTGAGCACGGCGCCGCCAGTGTCCAGAGACACTTCGCGCTCGCTGGAGTTGCCGCCCAGTATGACCGCAACACGTCCGAAGTCATGGGCGCTATCGACCGCAATCCGTTTCTCGCGTACTGTCGCGATGCGGCTCATTGGACCTCCTCACCGACGATACGAACTTCGTGCATGAGTTCGATGCCGTGCACTTCGATGACCGTCTGGCGAACGTGCTCAATCAACTCCTCGACGTCCGTCGCCGACGCGTTGTCCTTGTTGATGATGAAGTTCGCATGTTTCTCCGACACCTCAGCGCCACCGATCGAATAGCCCTTCAGCCCGGCGCTTTCGATCAGACGCGCAGCGAAATCTCCGGGTGGATTTCGAAACACCGAGCCACAGCTCGGCAAACCAAGCGGCTGTGTCGCTTTGCGACGCTCGAGCATGGATTTCATTGCGTCCATGCTCGGCGTAACATCGGGTTCGAAGCGAAGCGTTGCCGAGATAAACCACTCATCGCTCGGCCCCGTCACGCTGCGGTAGGCAATCGAATACTCGCTGGGCGCACGCTCATGAATTTCACCGGCGCGGTCAATCGTGCGAACCGACGCGACACGCTCCCAGGTCTCTCCGCCATGGGCGCCGGCGTTCATCGCGAGTGCGCCGCCGATCGTTCCGGGGATACCTGCGAAAAACTCGGAAGGCCCAAGACCCCAGCGAATGCACTGCCGTGCGAGCTGTGTGCACGGCAGCCCGCTTCCTGCCCTCACGGTATATTGATCGATCCTCTCGAGGTCCTGCAGAATGCGCGCGGCGGAAATTACGACACCGCGAATGCCGCCGTCGCGTACCAGCAGGTTGCTGCCGACGCCGAACCAGAACACCGGCACGGATGGGTCGAGCTCGCGCAGGAATAGCGACAGGTCATCGATGCTTGCGGGAACAAAGAAGCTTTGTGCGGGTCCGCCTATGCGCCATGACGTATGTTTGCTCATCGCTTCATTCGACCGCAGCTCGCCGCGTACCTGTGCCTGCTCGGCAGCCATCATGAGTGCACCTTCAAATTGGGTTTCTTGCGCAGCAAATCGGGCAGTCTCGCGGCATAGGCGCCGATGTCGCCCGCGCCCATTGTCAGTACGAGGTCGCCCTCTTCAATCACGCTTTCGATGATCGGCTGCAGCTCGTCGAGCGTCTCGACGAAAACCGGCTCGACCGCCCCGCGCGTTCGAATGGCGCGCGCTATTGCCCTGCCGTCGGCGCCGGCGATAGGTACTTCACCGGCGGCATAGACGTCGAGTACGATCGCCACATCGGCATCCGAGAGCACGGTCGCAAAGTCATCCAGGAGGTCACGCGTGCGAGTGTAACGATGCGGCTGGAAAACAAGTACGACGCGACGTTCGGGCCAGCCTGATCGCGCGGCCGACAGCGTCGCCGCAATCTCCGTCGGATGGTGGCCGTAATCGTCGACCAGCATGACTTTGCCGGCCACCGTTTCCACTTCGCCAAGATTCTGGAAGCGGCGATCGATACCTTCGAAGTTTTTCAGCGCATTGACGACAGCCTCGTCGGCAATCTGAAGTTCGTCAGCAACCGCGATAGTCGCCAGGGCATTACGGACGTTGTGCATGCCCGGTAGCTGTAATGAGACGTGCATTCGCTCACGTTCAGCCGCACGAACCACATCAAAGCGTGTCAGCCCTCCTGAAAACTCGATATTCTCGGCACGCACATCGGCATCTTCATTGACCCCGTAAGTGACAATCGAGCGTCCGATGGCGCCAAGGATTTCTTTAACACCCGGATCGTCGTTACACACGACGGCAAGACCATAAAAAGGCAGGTTGTGCAAAAATTCGACGAAACCAGTGCGTAGCTTTTCGATGTCGCCCTCGTACGTCGACATATGGTCGGCATCAATGTTGGTCACGACTGCGAGCATTGGTTTCAAATGCACGAATGAAGCGTCACTTTCATCAGCTTCGGCGACAAGGTAATCCCCCTGCCCAAGCCGAGCATTGGCATCCGCGCTCTTGAGCCGGCCACCGATGACGAACGTCGGATCGAGCCCGCCCTCGGCCAGCACGCTAGCGACAAGACTCGTCGTCGTCGTTTTGCCATGTGTGCCCGCCACGGCAATCGAATAGCGGAAGCGCATGAGTTCCGCGAGCATTTCGGCACGCTGCACGACGGGCATTAATCGCTCGCGTGCCGCAGCAACCTCGGCGTTGGTTTCATCGACCGCGCTGGAAACGACAACGGCATCGGCGTTCTCAATATTTTTCGCAGCGTGGCCGATGAAGACGGTAGCGCCCTGACTCTCAAGGCGTCGTGTTTGTTTATTGGGCTTGAGGTCCGAGCCTTGCACCTTGTATCCCAGGCTCAGCATGACCTCCGCAATACCAGACATGCCGGAGCCGCCGATGCCGACGAAGTGCACGCAATGGATTCGCCGCATTCGCTTGATCATGCGGCGACTCCCGCCTGCTCGAGGCACAGTTCGGTGATCCGCGCCAGTGCGCTCGGTTTGTCGAGCTTGTGCGCCTTTTCCGCCTTGCCCTGCAAGTCATCGCGCGAGGTCAGCCACTCTCTGAGCTGCGCAGCGAGAACGTCCGCGCTCAACATGCTCTGATCGATGATGACGGCGGCGCCGACGTCCGCCATTGGCCGCGCATTCGCTGTCTGATGATCATCGACAGCCCCCGGATACGGAACAAACAGCGCCGGCAAACCAACAGCACAAAGTTCGGCGACCGTCAGCGCACCGGCACGGCAAACGACGAGGTCGGCCCAGGCGTAGGTCGACGCCATATCGTCTATGAACGGCACGAGGTCGACCTCGACGCCATATTGGTCGTAGGCTGCCCGCGCGATATCCAGCGTCGCGCTACCACACTGGTGGCGAACGACGGGGCGCTCGTGCGCTGGCAGTTTGGATAGTGCTTCAGGAACCGTTTGGTTGAGTGCCAACGCGCCCTGGCTGCCACCCAGAACCAGCAAGCGCAGCGGCCCCTGTCGCTCGCTGTAGCGAACAGCCGGGTCGGCCACTGCGGCGATGTCCTCGCGAACCGGGTTGCCCACGGTCTCCGCGTTGACACGGGCATTAAAACTGCCCGGGAAGGCTTGCAGCACAACCCGGGCAAGACGCGCCAGAAGACGGTTTGTAAGGCCGGCGGCCGCATTTTGCTCGTGGATGACGAGCGGCCGACGGGTGAGCCAGGCGGCGAGTCCGCCGGGCCCGGACACGAAGCCCCCCATGCCGAGCACGGCGGCAGGACGGCGGCGCAAAATGACGCCGAGCGACTGTATGAGCGCCCACGCCAGTTGAAACGGTGCTATGAAAAGTGCGGCGAAACCCTTTTGCCGCAGACCTTTAACGCTGATCCATTCGATATCGATGCCGGCCGCCGGAACGACTTTTGCTTCGAGACCACGATGCGTGCCCAGCCAAACGATATCCTGCGCATGTGCTTCCAGGGCGCGCGCCACTGCGAGCGCTGGGTACACATGTCCGCCCGTGCCACCGGCCATGACAAGTATCGGTCGATTGACGCCGCGGCCGCTCATCGTTTGCGGCTCCGCTTGCGGTTAACCGGCTTCGCGTCAACCACCAGTTCGTGATGAATCCGCAGCAACAGACCAATTGCGATCATTGTTACTATCAGGCTGCTTCGACCGTAGCTGATCAATGGCAATGTCAGCCCTTTGGTTGGTAGCAGACCCATATTTACGCCGACGTTGATAAACGCCTGCAGGCCGAGCCAGGTCCCAAGACCGATCGCCAGATAAGCTTCGAAGAACCGCTCGGAATCGGTTGCACGCATCGCGAGTTTGAAAACGCGCCAGAGAAG
>JAOTUB010000211.1 GCA_029864095.1 Gammaproteobacteria bacterium
AGCTGCCCGAAGCGTAGTCAAACCCGCCGCCGGGCACCGGAACGAGAATCTCGTCGCCCGGCGCGTTGACGATCGAGCGCTGCGATGCCTCCTCTGAGTCGAACTGGCGCTCCGACGCAACAACGATAACGCCGGGGATGTCAGCCGGAAATCCGGCCGTCTGATTCGCTGCTGCTGCAGCGACGACAACGATACCGCGTTTCAATGCCAACGCGACGAGACGGCCAAGCAGCGGATCCGAAGGCCCGCCGAGGCTCAGGTTAATGACGTCAGTGTCCGACTCGACAGCATGGCTCAGAGCTTTCGCCAGCGTGAAGCTGTCGCAGACAGCCGGCGTACCTTGCCGCTCGTACCAGCAAGCCTTCAGAACAGTCAGCTGCGCCGATGGAGCAACACCGATTACGCCGACACCGTTATTGTAGGCAGCAGCAATGACGCCTGCGACTGCCGTACCGTGCGCGTCCGCAACGAAATCGCCATCTTCGACATTCGCAAAATCTAGGTGGGTCTTGATCTGAGTCTTTAGTTCGGGGTGCTTGAGGTCTGCACCGGTGTCGATGATGGTCACGCTGGTGCCAGCGCCGAGCGACCATGCATGAGCCTGGGCGAGTTCCAACGTACGGTAGCTGTGCTGCAGTTTGGAGTACGGATCGGCTGCGCTTGCGTCGAGAGACCCGGACACTTCGAACTGATTCAAAGGTTGCGCCGATTCGACCTCGGGCCTCCCCCGAAGCTGATCAAGCAGTTGCTCCACGGGCACATCGCCCGTGACCGAAAAAACGATACAGTGCACCTTCAGCGGTAGTATCGGCCATTCGTCAATCACGCGCAGGTCAAAGTCTTTTGCAATCCGGTTCGCCGCTCTTTTGACCCCAACGGATACGAGATAGGTTGACGAGTGGCGGTTGTAACCCGGCCGGCCCGGGCCGGCTCTTGCCGAGTTGCTCATCCCGGGATCCGCAAACGTTACCAGTATCCTGGCAGCTTTCGCGTCGTTGCCTTCATCGGCATACGACGAGATGTCTGCGAAAAATAGCAGCACGAAGATGATCCAACCATGTTTCAACGTTGCACTCCACTGGGCACGGGCTGTGCAAACACAACACCGTCATTGGCCGACAAGTCTGTCACTACTGCGTCACGATTCGCAGCGGACAGAGTTGCTGACAGTCGAAGTGTGTACACACCACGGTCCGACGGCCCATCGACTATGGTCAGGTTCATTGCATCGAGCAGGCTCGACAAGTCGGAGGCCGGAAGAGACGGTTCGAATACTACGCGGATGTATTGCCCTTCGGGCAGTTTCTGTGGATCGGTCAGCGTCGTGAATTCCGGTTCATCAGCTTGCGGCCACAATAATACTGTTGCAAGCACGACGACCAAGGCGGTTTGCGCAGCGAAAGCGGATCGCCAAGGGCTGCGGAAGAACTCGCGAACATTCGCCAACAGCAGCTGGCCCCGGTTTTCCTTCTCAATCAAAGCATCGATGCGCGCATTGATGCGACGCATATCGGGCGCCGGAATTGCGGTCGCGGCGGATACGTCGGAAATCGAATCGCGCAGATTCTCGAGCTCATGTAATTCGCGCCGGCAGATCACACAACTTGTTGCGTGCTCGTGGACGAGGTCTCGTTCGCCCTCTGCCAGCGAGTCATTGACAAGCCAGGGCAGTAACTCGCTGGCCTGCTCATGTGACATGGGTTCATGCTTGTTCAAAATTTTGCTCCTCGTCTGCTCCGGCGAGTATCGGCAACAGGTATTTCAGCCGTCGACGGGCATGATACATTCGCGTTTTGATGGTATTGACCGGGCATTCTGCGATGGTCGCGATTTCCTGATACGAAAAACCACTGAAATAAGTGAGTTCCACAACCTGTCGATGATCCGGACTCAGTTGCACAAGCGCAGCCTGTATCAGCTCGACGTCGTGTGACGCTTTCGCTGGCAAAGTGTTGACGTCGGCGCCGTGATCCAACAGTGATTGATAGCGGCCTTCCTTTCTGATTGCCGTCATTGCCTTGCGATAGGCAATACCGAAAATCCAGCTGGAAACAGCCGCCTGACCCCGATATTTTCGGGCATCCTTCCAGACGACAAACATCACATCGTCCAGCACTTCTTCCGCTATGGCTGCATTCGAGAGTATCCGGTGCAGGTAACCGCACAGGCGCGGGTGGTAAAGCCGATAGAGTTCGGCAAATGCGCCGCGATCACGACGCATGACGGCGTCCACGAGCGCAAGCTCGTTGGCCGCTTTGGTTTCTGACGCTGAGTTTCCAGCCTTTGAACGCGTCATCTGCGAGTCCACCTGTGTGTGGAACCAGTCATTATAAGTCTGCAACAGGCCGTGAAAGGTTCATTTGACCGATAAACGCGAATCGTCCGAGCGGGAAATCCGCCACTCGTATGAACCATTCGCGCTCGCGCGATGACTTACGGGTCATATACTCCGACATTCGGAGGCGCTATCGGTGCGCTTGCTGATCATTATATTGCTGGGTTTCGCCCTTGGCGGCTGTTCGGCGGGTAGCGGCAAGGGGCTGGATGTCAGCGGCCGGCCGCTGAGTGAGGGTGGCGATTTGCCGCTGGCCGCTACGCTGGCGTCGATACAGGCGAACGTTTTCAATCCGTCGTGCATCGTGTGTCATTCCGGAGCGAGTGCACCGCTGGGTCTGCGCCTAGATGCGGCCAGCAGCTATACCGCTCTCGTTGGCGTTTCCAGTAGCCAGAACGGTTCTTTCAAGCTTGTGGCACCCGCCAATCCGGACGCGAGTTATTTGATCAAAAAGCTCGAAGGGACCGCCGCGGAAGGCGAGCAAATGCCCCTTGGCGGGCCGCCTGTCCCACAGGCAACGATCGACTTCGTGCGCCAGTGGATCACTGACGGTGCCGCGCCCGATTCTGGTGGTCCGGCCAGTCAACCGCCGGTCGTCGTTTCCCTGACGCCGGTGCCTGCCAGCGCTAGCACGGATTTTCCGTCGCAGATTGCCGCCGGATTCGACCAGGACGTCGACGCGTCGACAATCAATGACCTTACATTCACGCTACATCGAAGCGGCGGCGATGCGCAGTTTGATAATGGCAACGATGTCGTGATCACGCCGGCAGCCGTCGCGCTCTCACCGATGAATGCGCGGCTTGCCGTAATGGATCTGACCGGTGTCGCGGCCGTCGAGGATCGTTATCGCATCACATTGAGCGGCGCCGGCACGAACGTAATCCTGAGTGTTTCCGGTTTGACGCTCGATGGCGAATTCGCCGGCAGCTTCCCATCCGGCGACGGCACACAAGGCGGCGACTTCGTGGCCGAGTTCGACGTGCAAGGCCTGCAGGCGTCACTCGATTCCATCCAGGCAAATGTTTTCACGCCTACCTGCGCGTTTTCGGGTTGTCACTCTGGCCCGGCCGGCCCGAATCTGCCGGCGGGGATGGACCTGTCTTCGGCGGATGCGAGTTTCGCGAGTTTGGTCGACGTCGCCAGTATCCAGGTGCCGGTGACGATGCGCGTTGCGACGGGGATTGCCGATGACAGCTACCTGATCCGGAAACTGGAGGGCACTGCTGCGGCTGGTTCGAGGATGCCACTTGGCGGGCCGTTTCTTGATCAGGTCACGATCGACGTGATTCGAGCCTGGATCGATAGCGGAGCAGCGCGATGAAAAAGGGACTTGCCTGGAAATCGATCGGCTTTGCGTTGCTTTGCCTGTTCGCAATGAACAAGACAGTGCATGCGGAGCCGTATCTTGCTGTACAGAAAGGGTTGAAGTGTTCGACGTGTCATATGGCGGCATCCGGCGGCGGGCAGCGCACGCCTTACGGAAGCGCATTCGCGCAGACGGAACTTCCGGCACGCACTCTCGATATGGGCAAACTCTGGACGGGCGAGATTGGTCGCTACTTCGCTGTCGGCGGCAATATTCGGGGCGGA
>JAOTUB010000212.1 GCA_029864095.1 Gammaproteobacteria bacterium
TACGTCGCGTCGCAGCGGCTCATCCAGTCGCTTTCTTCGACGCCGATAACGTCCATGAAGCGCTTTAGCGGCGGGGTAGATCCCTCGCCGACGCCGATGATGCCGATATCGGGCGACTCAACCAGGGTGATGTCGAAGTCGCAGTCCTGCCAGTGGGTCGCCAGTCTGTTGGCCGCAATCCAGCCGGCGGTCCCGCCGCCCAGTATCACGAAGCTCTTGGTGCCTTTGCGCATAATCGCTTCCGCTAAAACTCCCAGACTGCCAAAGAAAAGACCGTCCGAGAAGCGTCGCTCCTCGGACGGCCTTCCCGGGATATCCCGAGAGATACTTCAGGCGTATCGAGCTGCCTGGCTAATACTGGAAGTTGACCCCCAGATAGTATTGGCGCCCGAACTCCCTGTACTCGCCGAGCAACCCGGGCACGCCGTACTCGATGATGGCCGCCTCGTTCGTCAGATTGTTGCCGGCAAGAACCACGCTGAGGCCGTTATCCCAGGCGTAGGACACCTGCGCGTCCACCGTGGTGTAGTCCTGCGACCACGAAGGCTGTTGCCCTTGCGGCGTCGCAATCCTCTGGATGAACTCGTCGCGGTAACGCACGTTCACGTGCGCGCTGAAGGCTTCGTAGTCGTAGAAGACCGTCGCGCTCCAGACGTTCTCGGACAGGCCTGGCAGGGGCTGGATATTGCCCGACCCCAATATGTCGCCACCGGTTATTTCTGTCTCGCTCTGCGTGTAGGAGTAGCTTGCCGTCGCGCCCAGACCGGACCAGATACCCGGCAAGCCGTCGAAGGTCTTGGTGCCTGCCAGCTCGATGCCGCGGATGTATCCGCCGCGGTCATTGTTGATGTACGTCTGGTAGATGTTCAGGAACTGACCATCGGGCACGGTGACGCCCACCGAAGCCGGATCGACACCAAACTGTTGGTTGGGACCTTCGATCAGTGACTCGATGTCTTTGTAGAACACCGCAGCGGAGACTGCGCCGCTGCCATCCTCGAAGTAGTGCTCGTAGGACACGTCAGCCTGGTTGGCGCGGAATGGATCGAGGTTCGGATCGCCGTCGTTCCAGACGTTGTACTCTTGCAGACCGGTATTCGGATCGATGTCGCCGCTCCAGTTGCCGCGGGCCTGCACCATCTGGCCGACCGGCGGCCGGCTCATGACCTTGGCCGCCGCGAAGCGGATGATGTCATTGTCGGTGATCTCGAACGCCAGGTTCAGGGCCGGCAGCGTGTCGCTGTAATCCGGGCCGTACTTGTTGAAGAGCAAGTAATCATTCGTAACCCCGAGGTCATCGGTGATCGGCGTGCCCAGGCCGGCACCGACATTCTGCAGGCCGGCCGTTTTGACGTCGCTCTTGATGTAGCGCACGCCGACGTTGCCCCGGACCGGTACGTTGCCCCAGGTGAAATCGAGGCCCGCCATGATATAAATCGCCTCGGTCTCCTCGGTCAGCGTGTTGTCGTTGATCAACGTCCAGTCATCCGCCCACTTGTCGAGGCCCGCATCGTTGCCGGCGCCGAATATCGACCGACCCAAAGCGTCGATGTTGGTGACAGCGACGTGATCGGGCACGCCCGGCAGAGACTGAATCTTGACGAAATCGGCAATTGACTGCGGCTCACAGGGCAGCGGGTTGGAACCGGCATCCGTGTCGTTGGCCTCACACCAGCTGTTGACTCCGTCGTTGAAAATGCCCTCGCGCCCGCCGTACTGGAAGGTACCGCGGTCGGTCGTAAATTCCCGGTCCGAGATGCGGACGCCCGCCTCGATCGCGGAGATCGGGCCCCATTCGACGTCCTGCTTGAAATCGATTTTAAACGCGTCGATCTCGTCCGTGTATGTATGCGGATACCGCTCATAGCGGCCCAGCTGCATCACACTCGGGTCATCAAAGGCGACATTGGCAAAGGTGGCCGAAGGGATGCCCTGGCCATTCAGCGAGTAGGTCATCGCCTGCCCCGGTACCTCCTGGAACGTGCCGGCCCCGTTGAAGCCGATTTCGTAAGCGTGCATCGTGGCGATGCGGTCTTCGCGCGTCTTCTCGCCTTCGCTCTTGTAGATATCGAAGGTTACCGTGCTGCTGTCAGTGGGATACCACTCCAGGTTGAGGCCATAGGTAGTGCTATCCGCTACCGTAGACTGGTCCTCGGTGCGCGCCTCGAAATAGGGGTGGTCCCTTCCCCCGCTCGCGATATTCTGATCGACGGCAGCAATCGTGGCGCTGGTAATGACACCGTTCTCGATGGTCGGGCCAGTAATGATGCGATTGGCGGCGGCACCTTCCCTGAAGCCGCTGGCGGTGATTCCCGTGCGCTGGTCGTTGCGATCGAACTCGGAGTCGAAGTAGTCGAACCGCGCCTTGAAGTTATCGGTGGGCTCCCAGTTGAGCGCAGCGATGATGCCGGTGCGTTCGTCAGTTCCGGTGCCCGCCTGCCATTGGAAAGCCCTGGGCAAGTATTCGTTGCCCGCCGTGCCGTCTCCGGAAAAGCCGATCGAATCCGTATCGTCGGCGCCAGCACGCCCCATGATGAAAGCATTCGGCTGGTCCAGGAAGGAGTAGCCGAGCGCCAGTCCCAGCGTGTCGTCCGCAAACTTGCCCTGATACGAGGCACTGATGCGCGAGCCGCTCTCGTCACCACCGAATTCATCGGCCGCGTCGTTCTGGGACAGGCGCGCGTTCAGCACGAAGTTGTGCTGTTTCGGCGCATTGAGAGGGTTCGCCGTTTTCAGCTCGACGATGCCCGCCACACCGCCCTCTAGCTGCGACGCCATCGGCGACTTGTACACGGCCGCCTGGTTGATCAACTCGGCCGGATACTGGTCGAAGGACATCCAGCGTGTGTTCGCGGAGTAGCCGGCCGTCGAGGCCTGCTCGCGACCGTTCAGCGTGGTCTGGACGAAGTCGCCGTCCATGCCGCGGATGTTGAGCTGCGACGACTGACCGGAATCGCGGACGGTTGTAACGCCCGGCACGCGCCCCAGCGCATCGGCGATGGACTGGTCGGGTAGATTGCCCAGGGCGCCGGCGTCGATGACATCGGAAATCGAGTCGGCCATGCGCTTGCTGTCCACGGAATTGAGAACACTGGTACGTATGCCAATCGAGACGATTTCCTCGATCACTTCGCCTTGGTCTTGCGCCAAAGCGGCGCTTGGCAAAGCGGCGGCAACGGCAAGCGAAATCGCAGTGCGGCTAAAGGTCGAGCCGAAATTAGTTACGCCTGAAACTGACTGCGCATTCTTGCGCTTCTTGGTGACCATGTAGATTTCCCCCGGAGATCTTGATGTTTATACCTTCCTGCGCAGTTTATGAACCGCATCAGCGCGGGGCAATGCAATGCAAACGTATTCATTTATTGAATACGTATTCATTCTGTTGCGGGCACGCCTCCCCGTCATTAGCTTTCGAACGTGGTAACTGGGAGGCAGACTGCAACACGAGCAGCGAATGAGGCAAAAAAACAACACAGTATTGCCGGCCGGCAGACAGGCCGGCGTATGCCTTCATATTACGTCGCTGCCAGGCCACTATGGCATCGGCGAAATCGGCCGGCAGGCGCGCCAATTCATCGACCGCATGCAGCAGATGCAGCTCGGCGTATGGCAGTTTCTGCCCACCGGTCCGACGGCTTATGGCGACTCCCCGTATCAGCCGCTATCGACCTTCGCCGGCAACGAACTTCTCATCGATGTTGACGGGCTGATTTCCCTCGGTTTGCTGCACGACAGCGAGGTCGGTGCTCTGACCGAGTTGCCGCACGATTTTGTCGATTACGGGGCGTTGATCCCGGTCAAGAACCGCGTGCTGCGGCTGGCAGCAAGTCGTTTCGAGACGCGTGCCGATGCTGCACTGAAGTTGGCTTGTGACGATTTCGTAGAGGAGCACGACAAACCCTGGCTGCACGACTACGCACTGT
>JAOTUB010000075.1 GCA_029864095.1 Gammaproteobacteria bacterium
AGGACCACTCAATGAGCCATTTGACCTCAAGTATTTGTATTCGTGTGACCGCCATTGCCGCGGCCATATTCGCGTTCGCCCCGGCACACGCTGCAGAGGACAGCAATGAGCTGGATCAAGTGCGGCAGAAAGTCGGCAGCATGTTCGACGCGATCGAGCCGGACGACGTCGATGTAAGCCCTGTCGATGGCTGGTATACGATTCAGAGAGGATCAATTGTTGCGTACATCTCGGGGGACGGACGCTATCTGCTGCAGGGCGACATGATTGATCTCGACAATCAGGTCAACCTGAGCGAGCTGGCGCGTATTGATTCGCGGCGCAAATTGATTGCTTCAGTCACGGACGATCAGGTCATCAGGTTCTCGCCAGCAGACGTGAAGTACTCGGTTTCCGTGTTTACCGATGTCGATTGTACGTATTGTCGCCGGCTGCACAGCCAGATCGAAGAGTACATGGCACAGGGAATCGAGGTTCGATACTTGCTCTATCCGCGCAATGGACCTGCCTCACCTTCGTGGAATACCGCCGAAGAGGTGTGGTGCTCACCGGATCGGGGCAACGCGCTGACGATGGCGAAATTGGATCGGAAGTTCGAGACAACTACTTGTGACGCGTCGATGGTACAGAATCATTACGTTATCGGTCGTGATGTCGGTCTCTCCGGCACGCCCGCTATCGTTCTTGCCGATGGCACGCTGATCAGCGGCTACATGCCGCCCGACCAGCTGGCCTTGCGACTCGAACAAAACGCCGCACAGCACTAGCTCTCAGGCAGCTCAAGCGCTACGAGCGTGAGCGGCGCAGTTCGTGAATGTGTACGCCAGTGTTCTGCCCCTTGTCCTCGAAATATTTCTTCAGCGCATAGCGACCGCTATGGAACGCAATGTCGTCCCACGGTATTTCGTCTTCGGAGAATAGGGCGACCTCGAGGCTTTCGTGCCCGGCCGAAAAATCCCCGATCAGTTTTGCCGTGTAAAAAAGGTGAATCTGTCCGGCATCGATGACGTCGACGACCGCAAACAGGTGGCCGATCTCGACCTCGGCACAGGCTTCCTCACGAGTCTCGCGTGCGGCGCCTTGCACTGTCGACTCGCCAAGCTCCATGAATCCTGCTGGAACCGTCCAGTAGCCATAGCGTGGTTCAATCGCGCGCTTGCACAACAGGATTTTGCCGTCGCGTTCCGGGACGCAACCGACAACAGGTAACGGGTTCTGGTAATGAATCCGGCCGCAGGAATCGCATACCCACCGTTTCCGATTGTCATCGTGCGGTGTTTTTCGCGAAACGGACTCGCCGCAATAGGAGCAGAAATTCATCATGATATTAGTGACCAGAGGCGTGGTGCCGGAGGGGGGAATCGAACCCCCACTTCCTTTCGGAAACCGGATTTTGAATCCGGCGCGTCTACCAGTTCCGCCACCCCGGCTTGCCTCTACCGACGGGGCTTCGGTCGGGCCGCCCCAGGCCGGAAGGCGCACAGTATATGCGCGGTTCGCGTTTGTCGCCATAGCCGAAAAAAGTTTCGCCTTCTGCGACCCTTTAAGGCCATCAGGCATCTAACATTTCGAGACATGAGCAAGTTTGCTGACATCCAGATCGACGCCGCGATAGTCAGGCGGGCGGCACGCGGCGACGCGCATGCCCACGAGATTATCTATCGAGCGTTCGCCGGCCCGGTGTATTCGCTGTGTTTGCGCTTTACGCGCGTGCCGGCGCAGGCAGAGGACCTGGTGCAAGAGACGTTCATCGAGATCATGCGTTCGATTGCAAAATTCAGGGGTGAAGCGGCGTTAGGTAGTTGGATTCGGCGCATCGCCGTGTCGAAAGCGCTGATGCATTTGCGCTCGGCCTGGACCGCCCGCGGGCAGTCGCTGGCCGATGACTGGAACGAGGTCACGCCCGGCGACGCAGCTGGCCACGGCGTGTCGAGCCAGCCGGAGGCGGCGCTCGATCTCGACGCGGCGCTGGCAAACCTGCCGTCGGTTGGTCGCGCGGTCGTATGGCTGCACGATGTCGAAGGATTTACGCATAAAGAGATAGCTACATTGATGGGCCGCACCGAGAGCTTTTCCAAATCGCAATTGTCGCGCGCCTATCAACGCTTACGGCCGATGCTCGCGGTACCTGGTGAGGAATTGCGTGGCGAAGGCGCGGCACTCAGAGGTTTCTGACAATGTCGAGAGACAGTAAGGACGAGGAAATGATCTGCGGTTTGACAGCGGACGAGCGCGATTTGTTGCAGCACGGGCTCCGGGAACTCCCGGACGTGATGCCGCCGCGACACGTCTGGCAGCGTATTCGGGAGCAGGCCGAGGCCGAGGGCCTTATCCGGCAGCGTCGCATGCGACGGCCAATAACCTGGCACGGTGGCTTGGGACTCGCTGCGGCCGCAGCGCTGGCCGCTGTGCTCGTCCCGGTCGTGATGAAGTCGCCCGAACCGGACGGCGTGACGGTGCCACCAACCACGCAACCGACGAACACGGTCGAGGTCAACGCGCTGCAGGCGCTGATGGTCGAGTCGCGGCAGCTTGAGAGCGATCTGCGTTCCCTGCCCGATGAGCCGAGGGTGAGACAGGCCGGAACGGTTGCAACGATTTCCGAGATCGAGGATCGCGTTGCGGCGATCGACTACCAACTCAACGATCCGGCGATCCATATGACGGCCGAGGAAAAAGAGATTTTCTGGCGCGAACGCGTCAGGTTGATGAAATTGCTCGTCGGATTGCGCTATGCGCAGGCGCAACGGACGGCGTTTTGACCAGGAGACTGAAAGATGAAGACGTTGAAACTGATTATTCCTGTTGCGGCATTATTGCTGTTTGCCGGACAGGCGGCTGCGCAGAGTGGGGCAGAACAGGAAGCAGCTGCTGCAGTCCGCGAGGCGGAAGCACGTGAGGACGAAGTGGCAAGGAAGCTGCAGGAAGCCGAGCGCAAAATGGCAGAGGCGGCGCGGCAGATTGCCGAACTGACAATGGAACGCCTGCCCGAGCTGCGCGAGATGGAGCACCGTATCGAGATTATCAACGACGACCGCCCTCGACTCGGCGTGAATATTGGTGAAGACAAGTCAAGCGGGCCCGTCGAAGGCGTGCGCATTCTGGGCGTCACTCCCGGGAGTGCCGCGGACGATGCGGGCCTCAGAACCGGCGACATCATCACCGCGATAAATGGTGAGACCTTGAGTGCCGACGAACCGCGTGAGGCAACTCGGCGGATTATGGATTTCATGGCGGGCGTCGAGCAAGGTGATGTTCTCGATGTTGAGTATTTACGGGATGGCAAGGTGGGCTCGGTTGAAATCGAACCCAGGGCTGTTGAGATGCGGGCCCACGAATTCCGCGGATTTCCGCGCGACTTCAGCATGCCGTCTATGCCTGAGATGGGCTTGACACCCGAGATGGCCGAGAAATTCAGGCACAAGTTCTTGCACTCATGGTCCGGCAATGCCTGGAGTGATATGGAACTCGTCGAATTGAATGAGGGCCTCGGTAAATACTTCGGCGCCGATTCCGGGGTCCTGGTTGTCAGTGCGCCCGAGTCAGATACATTGCAGCTCGAGGATGGCGATGTCATTCAAAAAATCGATGGTCGCGAACCAACCTCGGTCCGCCATGCGATGCGTATCCTGAGTTCTTATCAGGCGGGTGAGTCATTGGAGATCGAGATTTTGCGGGACAAGAAAAAGCGCACGCTCGAAATCGAGATTCCGGATGAGCGCAGCAGCATGTTGCTCGACGTTCCGGCACCAATGCGGCCCACAGCTGCGCCAAGACCTGCTGCGGCGCCTGCACACGCTCCGCGCCGCGAAAAAACCTAGAGGGCGTTTGGGTAGCAAACGCGGTCGAACCGCAATTTTTTGATGCGGTTCGACCCCATTCGATTGGGCTTTGCTACCATGCGCGCCCATGCTCATTTCAGATTTTGACTACGAGCTGCCCGACGAACTGATCGCGCAGTATCCGACTCGCGAGCGCCGCGCGAGCCGCTTGCTTGAAGTTAGCGACCGCCTGCATGACCGCCGGTTCGCCAATCTGCCCAGCCTGCTCCGCGCGGGCGATCTGCTCGTCCTGAACGATACGCGCGTCATTCGAGCTCGGCTCCATGCGCGAAAAGAGACCGGCGGGCACGCCGAAGTACTGATCGAGCGCGCCCAAAGTGAAAACTCAGCGCTAGCGCACGTGCGCGCAAGCAAGTCGCCAAAACCGCGCTCGATATTGCTCTTCGATGACGATGTGCTGGCAGTGGTCGAGGGCCGCGAAGGTGACTTGTTCGTCCTGAGATTTTCGGTTGTCCTGCTGCCGTATTTAGAGCAATACGGCGAAGTGCCGTTGCCGCCGTATCTCAACCGTCCGGCCGAGGCAACGGATCATGAGCGCTATCAAACGGTCTACGCGAAAGATCCGGGCGCGGTTGCGGCGCCGACGGCCGGGCTGCATTTTGACCAGGCCATGCTCGACGAGACCCTGGCCGCCGGCATTGGGCACGCGTACGTGACGCTGCACGTTGGCGCGGGAACGTTTCAGGCGCTTCGCCATGAAAATATCGCCGAGAACCGCCTGCACAGTGAGCGTGTAGAGGTTGATGCGGCGTGCTGTGAGGCCGTCAGGCAGACGCGAGAGCAGGGCGGTCGGGTCATCGCAGTGGGCACGACCTCGGTGCGTGCGCTCGAGAGTGCCGCCCGTAGCGGCGAACTCGGGCCCTATAATGGCGACACCGATCTGTTTATCCTGCCGGGCCATGAGTTCCGCGCAGTCGACGCGATGATCACGAATTTTCACTTGCCGCGGTCTTCGCTGTTGATGCTTGTGGCCGCCTTTGGAGGCACTCAGCGCGTGTTGCGCGCTTATGAACACGCTGTGCATGAGCAGTATCGTTTCTTTAGCTACGGTGACGCCATGTTCCTGACGCCGCAACCGAAATCATGAAATTCGATATTCATGGTCAATGCGCGGCAGCGCGTTCGGGAACGCTGACTTTTCGACGCGGTTCAGTGCAGACACCGGCATTCATGCCCGTCGGTACGTATGGCACCGTTAAAAGCGTCACGCCTGAAGAAGTCGCGGCCAACGGCGCGGAAATTATTCTCGGCAACACCTTCCATCTGATGCTGAGACCCGGCACCGAGGTCATCCGAAAACACGGCGGCCTGCACGAATTCATGCACTGGAGAGGTCCGATACTGACAGACTCGGGAGGGTTTCAGGTGTACTCGCTTGCCTCGATGCGCAAGCTCACTGAGAGTGGCGTACGCTTCCAGTCTCCGGTCGACGGTGACGAAGTGTTTCTGACGCCAGAGAAGTCCATCGAAGTACAACATGAGTTAAACGCCGACGTCACGATGATCTTCGACGAGTGCACGCCGTATCCGGCCAGCGAGTCCGAAGCACGCGAGTCCATGGAACTGTCTTTGCGCTGGGCCAGGCGGAGCCGGCAGCGGTTCGACGAATTGCGCGAGGTGGCGCCCGATCGTGGCGAAGCATTATTCGGCATTGTACAAGGCGGCATCTATCGCAATCTGCGCGACGAATCGCTGGCGGGCCTGCAGGAGATTGGTTTCGACGGCTACGCAATCGGCGGGCTCGCCGTCGGCGAACCTGAGCATGAGCGAATCGCTGTACTCGATGGACTACTGCCAAAGATGCCCGAGAAACATCCGCGTTACCTGATGGGTGTCGGCACGCCTGTCGACATTGCGGAGTCGGTGCTGCGCGGCGTCGATATGTTCGACTGCGTCATTCCAACGCGGCATGCCAGAAACGGTCAGCTTTTCACGTCGCGCGGCACGATCAAATTCCGCCATGCCCGGTTTGCTGACGATACGTCCGCGCCCGATCCGGAGTGTGACTGCTACACCTGCAGCAACTACAGCCTGGCGTACCTGAGACACCTCGAGAAATGTGGCGAAATACTCGGTCCGCGTCTCGCGACCCTACACAATCTTCATTATTATCAGAAACTTATGTCTGAATTGAGGGCAGCTATAGGCGCCGGGTCCGTGACGGATTTCGTTGCAGACATGCGCCGACGCTATGCCTGATCGGTATTTTTCCGAGCGAAGGGATTGCGATTCTGATTCCTGCCCTTATTTCCCTGGCTCTATGCCATAATACCGCGCTGATTTTCGGGGCCTCCCAGAAAGCCCGCTACAAAAAGATAGAGACTCATGGATTTAATCATTCAAAACGCATACGCACAGGCCGCGCCGCAAGGCGATGCATTTGGATTCCTGCTGCCGATGATTATCATCTTTGCCGCGTTCTATTTTTTGCTGATTCGACCGCAGCAGAAGAAACAGAAGGCGCATGCGGCCCTTGTTGCGAATCTGTCGGCAGGTGACGAAATACTTACGGCCGGCGGCATCCTCGGTGTCATTACCGGCATCAGCGAGCACTACGCCATCGTAAAGATCGCGGACAACACCGAGATAAAAATTCAAAAATCGAGTGTTGCGCAGATCGTTCCGAAAGATACCTTTGAAAACGCCTGAGCAGGTTTGAGTTCTTTCATGGTTAGCTACGTTCAAGTTCACTTGAGCATTCAAGGACGGAAGCAGTGAACCGCTATCCAGCGTGGCTGAATATCCTGGTGATTGTCGTAGTGCTGACAGGCATCTTGTTTGCGCTGCCGAATATCTACGGCAGCGCGCCGGCGGTACAACTCGCTGACGCGGATGGCAAAGACATTAGTCAAACGCAACTCGAAAACTTCCTTGGCTCGCTCGAAAGCGACGGCGTCACTCCCGAAGCCGCCTACCTCAAAGACGGTCGCGCCGTAATTCGGTTCGCTTCCGTTGAGGACCAGCAGCGTTCGGGGGAACGTCTCAGAGCGCGCTACGAGCAGGACACCAATGTTGCGCTAACCCTTGCGCCGCGCCTGCCGGACTGGGTGCGCGGCATGGGGCTTAGCCCGATGAGCCTTGGCCTGGACCTACGTGGTGGCGTTTACGTGTTGCTCGAAGTCGACATGAACACGGCGATCGACAATCGCATGCAGGGCTATGAACAGGATATCGATGAGCGTCTGCGTGATGCACGGATTCGTCATCAGGTCCGTTTGAACAATCAGATTATTACCGTTCGTCTGCAGAATTCCGAGGACCGAGAAAAGGCACGCGCGATCATCGAAGATGCTGATGCTGAGGTGTTGATCGGTGATGGTACGGACGGCAAATCGTTGACGGTTCGCATGAGCGAAGCGCAAATCAAGGAACGCCAGGATTTTGCGATCGAGCAGAACATGACGACGCTCAGGAATCGTGTCGACCAGCTCGGTGTTGCAGAACCGCTTGTGCAGCGTCAGGGTGTGGACCGCATCGTTGTGCAATTGCCGGGTGTGCAGGATCCGACGGAACTCGAAAAAATCCTCACCGCGACGGCAACGCTTGAATTTCGGCTCGTCGACCAGGCTGGCGACCTTCCGGGTTCACGAACATATCCTGGCCGTGCCGGCGAGCAGTCTCAGGTACTGCGACGAGAAGTTATCGCATCGGGTGACGAAATCATCGATGCAAACTCAGGATTTACACCAGAAGGCCAGCCAGCCGTGCACATAACGCTCGATTCGGCTGGCGGTGAGCGCATGCTGGCCGCGACGCGCGACAACGTTGGCAAACCGATGTCCACCCTGTTCATCGAGTGGCGCGAGGAAGATGTGACGCGCGGTGGCAAGACAGAAAAGCGCAAGATTAAGACCGAAGAAATTATCAATACTGCAACTATTCGCGGCGTTTTCAAAACACGCTTTCAAATCACCGGACTGACACCGATCGAAGCGCGCGACCTTGCGGTACTGCTGCGCGCGGGCGCGTTGGCCGCGCCAGTTTACAAAGTCGACGAACGAACAATCGGACCAAGCCTCGGACAAGACAATATCGATCGCGGTTTTCGCGCTATTCAGATCGGATTTCTCGCTGTGATCGTGTTCATGGCGGTGTATTACCGCTGGTTCGGCATGATTGCGAACGTCGCGTTGTTGTCGAACCTCGTATTCATAGTTGCGGTGTTATCAATGGTCGGCGCATCGCTGACGTTGCCGGGTATCGCCGGCATCGTTCTGACGGTCGGCATGGCAGTGGACGCCAACGTGCTAATTTTCGAACGAATACGTGAAGAAATAGCCGCCGGGTCGTCGCCACAGGCAGCGATTAATTCGGGTTACGAAAAGGCTCTGTCATCAATTGCCGATGCAAACATAACGACATTGATCGCGGCTATCGTGCTGCTTGCTTTTGGCACGGGGCCGATCAAAGGCTTTGCGATTACATTGATGATCGGAATATTGACGTCAATGTTTACGGCCATCGTTGGTACACGATCGATCGTCAATTTCGTGTTCGGCGGCCGCAAGATTACCTCGATACCGGTTTAGGAAATCGACGATGCGATTAATAAGGGAAACAACACACATCGATTTTCTCGGCCCGACGCGCCGCAAGATTGCTCTTGCCATTTCCGCGATCGTTATTCTTATATCGATCGGGTCCCTGTTCACGCACGATAGGCCGCTGGAGTTTGGCATCGACTTCACAGGCGGCATTCTGCTTGAGGTTAGCTACCCGGAAGCCGCTGACCTCGCCAACATTCGTAATAATCTCGCGGCGTCGGGTTTCGAGGACGCCCAGGTGCAGCGTTTTGGCGCAGATACGGATGTGCTGGTGCGTCTCCCGCCGCAAGACGGGCGGGACCCCGACGAATTGCGTGATGATCTGCGTCGCACGGTTGCGGTCGGTACGTCGGAGGTCGAACTGCGGCGCGTCGAGTTCGTCAGTCCGCAGGTGGGCAAGGAGCTGACAGAGCGCGGCAGTCTGGCGATGATCATCGTGCTGTTGTTGATCTTCGTGTACGTAATGATTCGCTTCCAGTGGAAGTTTGCGGCGGGCGCGGTTGCCGCTCTCGCGCATGACGTGATCGTCACGGTGGGCTTTTTTTCGATATTCAGATTCCCGTTCGACCTTACGGTCGTTGCGGCGATACTGGCCGTAATCGGCTACTCGCTGAACGACACGGTTGTCGCTTTTGACCGGATACGAGAGAACTTCTTCAAGTTGCGTGGTATTTCGGCCGAGGAGTCGATGAACACCTCTATTAATGAGATGCTCGCCCGAACCCTGATAACCGGCGTTACCACCTTGCTGGTTCTGGTCGCGCTGCTGTTGCTGGGCGGCGAATCAATAGCACCGTTCTCGATCGCATTGATCGTCGGCATCATCGTCGGTACCTATTCATCGATCTACACGGCAAGCGCGACGGCACTGGCACTCGGCGTGAATGCCCAGGACCTCATCGAACCTGTCAAAGATCCCGACCTCATCGACGAATTGCCCTAGACGTACACGCCGCGAGCGCCACACTCATCTCCTTTATGGCTCGCGTTGCTGCGCTTTACTTCGGTCGATAAGCATCGCGCTCACAGCCTAAACGAGCTGCGAGATTTCGGCGGTGCACAGTTTGGCGAGGTCCTTATAGATTTTCGGCGTGCCGGTCAGAACGTGGCCTGTGTCGAAAAAGTCCTCGCTGCCGTCGAGGCCACTGACGATGCCGCCGGATTCGCGAATTAACAGGCTGCCCGCAGCGAGGTCCCAGGGTGCGAGCCCTGTCTCCCAGAACGCATCGAGCCGACCTGCCGCGACGTAAGCGAGGTCCAGCGCTGCAGCACCGGGGCGCCGGACGCCTGACGTGCCGCGCACAACCTTGCCGAGCATTTGCAGATACGGGCCAATTTCCTGATCGGCCTGGCGAAACGGGAAGCCCGTGCCGACCAGGGCCCGCTCGAGTTGTTTCTGGCCGCTTACCCGAATGCGCCTACCGTCGAGATGCGCACCCTGGCCGCGCGACGCCGTGAATAACTCCTGGCGCAGCGGGTCGTAAACAACGCCATGTTCCATGCGCCCGTTGACCTGTACGCCGATCGAAACGCAGAAAACCGGAAATCCGTGCAAATAGTTGGTCGTGCCATCGAGCGGATCAATGATCCAGACCGTGTCGGATTCGCCCTGGACACCGCTTTCTTCGGCGAGGATCGCATGCTCGGGATAATGCTTCAGGATGCAGGTGATGATGGCCTTCTCAGCCGCGCGGTCTGCTTCACTGACGTAATCGTTGTGGCCTTTCTGCTCGACCTTGAGCTTATCCAGACTGACCATCTTTCTAATTAGCGTACTGCCGGCGCGTCGGGCCGCCATCACGGCTACATTGAGCAGAGCGTGCATCAAATGATTCCATTAGTGTGAAAGAACTCGGCCCTGGCGGGCCGTGGCGCTAGAATAGCGAACTTTAGGGAAGCTTTACCAGAAATGTCGATTCGCATTGTTCTTGTCGGTACCACACATCCGGGCAACATCGGCGCCTCTGCGCGGGCGATGAAGAACATGGGAATCACGGACCTTGCGCTGGTTGCGCCGCATCATTTCCCGGATAAAGAAGCGACAGCTCGCGCATCGGGAGCGGTCGATATTCTGGAAAACGCAACCGTCGTTGACTCGCTCGAGGAGGCGATCGAGGACTGTGTCTATGTCGCAGGTGCGAGTGCACGTTCACGGTCGATCAACTGGCCGTCGATGGATGCGCGCGACTGTGCGGCGCGGCTGATGCGGGAAAGTCAGCAGGGAACGGTCGCCGCCATTTTCGGCCCCGAACAGTCGGGGTTGAGCAATGCGCATATCGATCATTGCCACACCTTGCTGACGATTCCGACCGATCCGGGCTTTAGTTCGTTGAATCTGGCAATGGCTGTCCAGGTGCTGACGTATGAATTACGTGCCGCGCGAATCGCCGCAAGGCCGCCGGAATATGAGCCTGATGCGCCGCCAGCGACGAGCGAAGAACTCGAGCACTTTTACGCGCATCTCGAGCAGGTACTGACCGACGCGCATTTTCTCGATCCCAACAATCCGCGACACCTGATGCGTCGCTTGCGCCGGCTGTTCATCCGCGCAATGCCCGACCAGAACGAGCTGAATATTCTTCGCGGCATCCTGGCTGCGGTTGATAGAAAGGACGCCGCGGATGGCTGAGCAACAGGATTTGCTGTACCTCGACTACGCGGCGTCGACACCGGTTGATGCGCGCGTTGCCCAAGCAATGAGCGCCCTTATGACGAGCGCCGGCAGTTATGCCAATCCATCTTCGACACACGCGGCGGGCCGGCAGAGCGTCGGGCATATTGCGCGCGCGGCCGATCAGCTCGCCGGTCTCCTCAATACCCGGGCAGAGCGACTGATCTGGACCTCGGGCGCGACCGAGTCGGACAATCTGGCGATCCTCGGCGGTGCGCACTATCGGCGCGACCGCGGCCGGCATCTGGTTTCGATGCGCACGGAGCACAAGGCCGTGACCGACTCGTTCAGCGAACTCGAAAGGCAGGCTTTCGACGTTACCTGGCTGGACCCCGAGGCCAACGGCGTGCTTGACATCGCACGGTTCGAGGCGGCGCTGCGTGACGACACACAGCTAGTATCGATCATGCATGTCAACAATGAGACAGGTGTCATCCAGGATATCGAAAAGATCGGCGCGATCTGCCGCGAACGCGAGATCCTTTTTCATGTCGATGCTGCCCAATCCGTTGGTAAACTGCTTATCGATCTCGATGCACTGCCGGTCGACCTGATGTCGATGACGGCGCACAAGGTTTATGGGCCGAAAGGTATCGGTGCGCTGTACATTGCCGACCGACCGGGCGTGCATGTCGATCCATTGCTGTTCGGTGGCGGTCAGCAGCACCGGCTCCGACCTGGCACGCTGCCCTCGCAGCAAATTGTCGGTTTCGGTGCGGCCGCCGACATTGCACGATCGCGCATGCATGAAGACCTTGAACGCCTGGCTGCGTTGCGTGACCGCTTTTGGTCCGGTGTTCATGACTTGCCAGGTATTCTGCTGAATGGCGATATTGACAACAGCTTTCCCGGCATCCTCAACGTCAGTATCGAGGACATTGAGGGTGAGAGCCTGCTGTTGGCACTGGAGCCGCTGTGCGTGGCGACGGGTTCGGCGTGCAATTCCGCGAGTCAGGAACCGTCGTACGTGCTGCGCGCCCTGGGCAGAAGCGACGCCCTCGCTCAGAGTGCGGTTCGCTTTAGCTTCGGGCGGCCGACAAGCCTCATGGACGTCGATTTTGCGGTCGAGCATTATCGGAACGCCGTCGACAAGCTACGCAGAATCGCGCCAGGGCACGCAGCTTGAGTACAGACCCCTATAGCAAGCGTGTGCGGGACCTGTTCGATGTACCGGCTCACGCCGGTAGCCTGGACGGCGCGTCCACCGTCGAGGTTTCGGACCAGGGTGTCCGCGTACGCCTCTATGCCGCGGTCGTGGATGCAGAAATCAGGGCGCTGCGCTTCCAGGCGTGGGGGTGCCCGCACACCATCGCTGCCGCCGAGGCCTTTTGCGCCGGCTATGAGGGCCGGCCCGTCGTCGACCTGCTTGATTTTTCTGTATCAGACCTTATGCAAAGTCTTTCTGTACCCGTAGAGAAGACCGGACGTATACTGGTCATTGAAGACGCCGTGCGTTCGCTTGGGAGTGAAGCAGGCGCTATTTCAATACCAGATGACTGAAGAAGACTGAACATGGCAATTTCGTTGACGGAATCGGCGGCCGAGCGCGTGAGCACCTATCTCAAGAAACGCGGCGGCGGCCTGGGGCTACGGCTCGGTGTCACCAAGACCGGCTGCTCGGGCTATTCCTACGTGATCAATTACGCCGACGCCGTAGACAGCGGGGACATCGTGTTCGAGGATCGTGGAGTCAAGATCGTCATCGATCCGGAGGCACTGAAGCTCATCGACGGCACCGAGGTCGATTTCGTCAAAAATGGCCTGAATGAGGCCTTCAGTTTCAGGAATCCGAATGTCACAGGCGAATGCGGCTGTGGCGAAAGCTTCAACATCTGAAGTAAAATTAACCGTTTACGTCCAAGGCCAGGCATCGACGCCCGGTGTCACAATCATATCCGAGAGGTCAGAGCCCAGTTTGCAGGATCGCTTTGACAACTCTTTAACCTGAAAGGAACCTCGCATGGCCTCCGAGCAAACGCTCTCCATCATCAAGCCAGACGGTGTGCAGAAGAACCTGATTGGCGAGATTTGTGGGCGCTTCGAAAAGGCGGGACTCGAAATCGTCGCGGCAAGGATGCTGCACTTGACGACGGATCAGGCTCAGGGCTTTTACGCCGTGCACAAAGAACGGCCATTTTTCAACGATCTCGTCAAATACATGATGTCCGGCCCGGTTATGGTCCAGGTATTGCAGGGCGAGAACGCGATCGCGAAAAACCGCGAGATCATGGGCGCCACGAATCCTGCCGATGCCGACCCGGGAACGATTCGCGCCGATTTTGCGGAGAGTATCGAGGAGAACATCGTGCATGGCTCGGACGGACCGGATACGGCTGCTGTCGAGATCGCATTCTTTTTCGGCGACGATGGCGTCTGTCCGCGAACGCGATAGGGCATAGCATTGCCGGCTCAAACTGACATAGTGAATCTGCTCGGGATGCCGCAAGGTGCGCTCGAGTCGCTTTTTGCCGATTTCGACGAGAAGCCGTTTCACGCGCGGCAGTTGATGCGATGGGTCTATCAGCGCGGCATTACCGACTTCGACGACATGACCGACCTGTCGAAGTCATTGCGACAAAAATTACGCGAGTCGACCTGCATTCAATTGCCTGAAGTTCTGTCACGGCAGAATTCAAAAGACGGTACCGTAAAGTGGCTGTTCGAAAGTGGATTTGGTCAGGCGGTTGAAGCTGTTTTCATTCCGGAGCCGGATCGGGGCACGCTTTGCATATCATCGCAGGTCGGCTGCGCACTCGACTGTGCATTTTGTGCGACCGGCGCACAGGGTTTCAATCGCAACCTGAGTGCCGCCGAGATTGTCGGCCAGGTCTGGCACGCCAATCAGGCCTTGCCACGCCGTTCCAACGATGCGGCCGATTTCGCCGTTACAAACGTCGTTTTTATGGGGATGGGTGAGCCACTGGCCAACTATCGCAATGTCGTTCCTGCGATCGAACTGCTGATTTCCGATCTGGCCTACGGTATTTCTCATCGTCGCGTGACTGTCAGTACTTCGGGACTCGTACCGAACATCGATCGCCTGGGCGACGAGTGCAACGTATCACTCGCGGTTTCCCTGCATGCGCCAAATAATGCGCTGCGCAATGAGTTGGTGCCCATCAACAAGCTGCATCCCATAGAGACGCTGCTCGATGCCTGCTGGCGCTATGCAGGGAAGCGTGCGAATCGATTCATAACCTTCGAATATGTGATGCTGCGGGATATCAATGATTCGCTGGAGCATGCCGATCAGCTGAATCGACTGCTGACTGGCAAACCTGCCAAAGTCAACCTGATTCCGTTCAACCCATTCGAAGGAAATGATTTTGCGCGCCCCGAGGCCGATACGATTGCGCGGTTTCAGAACAGGCTGAGGGAGAATGGCCTCGTCGCCACGACACGCAGGACTCGCGGTGACGATATCGATGCAGCATGTGGTCAATTGGCTGGTAAAGTGAGTGATCGGGTTCGCGTCCGACTGGGCGCAAAGAAGCTGGGCGAAAGGAAACTGGGGGTGGCAACGCTGTGAATATGAGCGAAAGGATGTTGGCAGGGCTTGCTGCAAGTTTGCTGTTGACGGGCTGCGTGCAAACTACGACGACAACTGGCGGTGTGAAGCCCGATGCGAACGAGACCGATGCGGCACAACTCAATTATGAGCTGGGTGCTCGTTACTACCGCAACGGCAACTACGAGCTTGCCCGTGATCGACTTCTGGGCTCGATCGAAATCAATCCAAGAAACGCGACCGCTTATTCGACGTTGGCACTGACCTACGAAAAACTCGGCAATCTGCGACTTGCCACGGAAGCGTACGAAAAAGCGGTGCGCGTCGCGCCGCGAGACTTCAATGTTCAAAATGCGTACGCGGTGTTTCTGTGTGGACAGGGTCGTTTCGATGAGGCGCAAGAGCACTTCGACCGAGCGATCAAGGTTCCCGAGAATGACAACGCCGAAATCACGCTGACCAACGCCGGCGTCTGCATGGCTCAGAAACCGGATCCGGCTCAAGCCGAAACCTATTTCCGTCAAGCGCTCGATCGAAAGAATGACTACGGCGAGGCCCTGCTACAGCTAAGTTTGTTGAAATTCACTTCGGAAGACTACCTGAGTGCGCGGGCATTCCTGCAGCGCTACTTGAGCAGCAATGTGCCATCCGCAGCGGTGTTGTATCTCGGTGTGCGCATTGAACAGGAACTTGGCGACCGGCGTGCTCAGACCGATTATTCGAACCAGCTTCTGCGCCAGTTTCCTGAGTCCCGTGAAGCGCGCAGTATTCTTGAATCGGGATAGCAATGAGCGACGAGCAGGACAAACCCCGCGAACAAAAACCTGAGGCCGAGCCCGAAGGTCCACGCGGCGGCGAACGTCTTGCCGAGGCGCGGCGCAAGCAGCAGATTAGCGTGCTCGAAATTGCCAAGGAATTGCATCTCGACGAGGCCAAGGTTCGTGCACTCGAGCGTAATGAGTTCGACGTGCTTGGCGCCCCGGTCTTTGCGAAAGGGCATTTGCGCAAATACGCGCAGCTCGTCGGCGTTGATCCTGCTGACGTATTTGCCGACTACTATCAGATGACGCGA
>JAOTUB010000213.1 GCA_029864095.1 Gammaproteobacteria bacterium
ATGGACGAATTTCTCGAGATCAAGTCGATCTATGGCTTCGACGCGAACAACCAGACTAAATAATCGGAATTCCTGAATGAAGCGTTACCTTATCCCGGCCGTTTGTATGGCGGCAGTTTGTCTCGGCGCCTGTAGCAACGAATCCAAGTTGCCCGTCGCCACGGGCAAGGGGAACATACGGGCAATCAATGCGATCCCTTCGGCGCCTGCGTTTTCGTTCCTGATCGAAGAGCGGCTTATTGGATCGGTTGATTACAGGGCGTCGACCGTAACGTCCAGCTACGATGACCTGGAATACACGTTCAACTTTGAGGTACTGCTGGCGGGAGACTCGACCCGCACGCGGGTCGCCAGTCAGTTTCTGGATGTTGAGGCCGACAAGGACTACACGTTTATTATTGGCGGCACAATTGCAGCCCCCGTGATCACGCTATCGGAAGGGGATGTGCGCGAATGGAGCGGTGACGAGACGGCATTCGAAGCGCGCTTTGCAAACACGGCCGCGACGCTCGGCGACGTCGACGTGTATTTTGCCGAGGCGATGGACCCGCCAACCGCGCCAGTTGCCGGAGCGGCAAGTGGCACGCTGGCATTTGGTGAATTTTCGCCGGCTGCCGAATTCGCAGAAGGCGAATATATTCTGACGGTCACGCCGGCCGGCGACGAAACAACGATCCTGTTTCAGTCCGAGCCGTTTACGCCGGCAGTTCAGACCTCGATCATCCTGAGTGTATTCGACAGTGTCCCTAATGACCTGGCGCCAGCTTATGTAAGTGTTTTCAGCTCGGGCAGCGGCGGCGCATTGGTCGACTCCAGATTTCGTCCAACCATTCGGTTCTTCCATGCTTCAATAGATGCGGGTGATGTCGACATCTACGTGGACGACCCGCTTGGTGCCGCGATCGTGTCGGACCACATGTTCGGCGCGGTGACCGGCGATATCGACGTGCCGGCGGGCGACCTGCCGCTCACTTATACAACGGCGGGCAGCATGGGATCGATTCTGATCGACGAGGACCGGACAGTTTTCTCGGGCACCCGCAGCAATTATTACTTGATCAAGAGTGCAGCTGGCGAGGACGCGATCGTCACAGCCAATCTGGACCGTCGTTCGGTCGAAACCTTCGCGAGACTGAGCATTATCAATACGGCTGCGAACCATGGCTCAGTGGATGTGTATATCGTCGAAGTCGACGCGCTCATCGATGAGGCCTTGCCGGCTATACCGGGCCTGACCGTTGGCAGTTCGCCCGCAGCCTCACCTTTCCTCTCTGGCAACTATGATATCTATGTTACGGCGTCCGGCGCAAAGGATGTCATCGTCGGGCCGGTGCGGCTCGATGCTGCGGCCGGTGATATCATCGAAATCGTTGTCTACGACAACATCGATCCGGCGATCGCTGATCTGGTCTTTATTCCGCAGCCTTGATTTCAGAGTTCCAGCGAGGCAGCTTCGGGGCAACACTCGCTGTAGGAAGTAATGCCAGCGCGACGCTCGTACCACTCGCGGGAGTTATTCACTACGCGGACGGCGGCAAGCATGACGGGAACTTCGATCAGTACGCCCACGACGGTGGCTAACGCAGCACCTGATTCGAATCCAAATAACGCGATAGCCGTAGCGACAGCCAGTTCAAAAAAGTTACTCGCACCAATCAGGGCTGACGGTCCTGCGACACAATGTGGTGAACGCAGCTGACGATTGAGCAGATACGCCAATCCGGAATTGAAAAACACCTGAATCAGGATCGGCACCGCCAGCAAAGCGATGATTGCCGGCGCCGCGATGATCTGTTTGCCCTGAAAGCCGAAAAGCAATATCAATGTCACGAGTAGCGCAGCGAGCGAAACCGGACCCAGCCGGGCAATGACGCGTCGCAGCTGAGCCCGACCGTCGCTGCGTCGCAGCAGATTCCGCCGCCACAGGCCCGCGATAATCAGCGGCACTACGATGTAGAGCATGACCGACAACAGCAGCGTGTCCCAGGGGACCCTGATGGCGGATAGTCCGAGCAGCAGCGCGACGATTGGCGCGAAAGCGAATACCATGATGACGTCGTTCAGCGCTACTTGGGACAGCGTGAAGTGCGGCTCGCCTCGCATCAGATGGCTCCAGACGAAAACCATCGCAGTGCACGGCGCTGCGGCAAGTATGACCAGCCCGGCAATGTATGAGTCGATCTGTTCAGCGGGCAGATAGCCGCGAAACAGGTAGCCGATAAAAAACCAGGCGAGCAGCGCCATCGAAAACGGTTTTACACCCCAATTGACGACCAAGGTAACGCTGACGCCGCGCCAGTGTTGCCCTACTCCCTTGAGCTGCCGCAAGTCGATCTTGATCAACATCGGAATGATCATCAACCAGATCAGCGCGGCGACAGGCAGATTGATGTGAGCCACTTCGATGCGGCCAACGAATTGAAACGCACCGGGCAAAAGTTGCCCAAGTCCGATACCAGTCACGATGCAAAGAGCCACCCATATCGTGAGGTAGCGTTCGAAGATGCTCATCCCGTTTTTGTCGCGCTTCTTGTCACTCATTTTTTTCTGTCCGGCTCTCCTCGTCGAGCCGGTTAATCAAGTCTTCGACACGCTGCCGGATGTCATCGCGGCTCGCTCGGAAAACTGCGAGAATTTCATCCGCTGTCCCCGTTGCTTTGGCCGGATCGGGCAGTGGCCAATGCTCTTTTCGTGTTCCTTCCGGCAAGACAGGACAATTGTCATCCGCGTTGGCGCACACTGTCACTACGTAGTCAGCGACGGCCAGTATCTCGTCGGTGAGCGGCGTCGACTCCTGCTTCGAGATATCCAACCCCGCCTCTCTCATCACTTCGATCGCGAGCGGGTTCTTGCCGTGCGACTGAATGCCGGCGGATTGCGCCGCAACCCTGTTACCTCCGAGATGGCGGGCCCAACCTTCCGCCATTTGTGAGCGACAGGAATTACCGGTACACAGGAAAAGTACGTTAGGCACAGCGGCGTGATTTCTGCTTCGGCTTTGATCCTTGCTTCAGTACACGATCGTCGCCGTAATGTGTAGTGTCGGCGTGCGTTACGAAGGTCTCCCACGCAACCGAGTCGGGATCGCGCACCCAGGTCTTGCTCAGAGAAAAGTTGATGCGTGGGTCTTCGAGCATCGACTTCACATAATCGTGTTTGAGAACAGCCGGATCTTCACCGAACAGTGTTCGATAAAACTCTATCGACTGTTCGAGATGCGCGACCGATACGTGGACGTGAAATCGCTTCATGTGAGACTCCTCAGCAATTGATGGACGCCGCAATGGGATCACAGAGCTGCGCGCTGCCGCCACAGCAGTCCTTCATCAGATAGACAATCAGGCTGCCGAGCGCATCAAAGTCGGCCCGATAAATAATATGGCGGCCATCGCGCTGGCTCGTGATGATTCCGGCCCGGTGCAACTTGGCAAGATGACTGGACATCGTGTTTTGTCTGGCATCGAGGCGCGCAGCAATGTCGCCGGCCGACAGCCCGTCAGGCCCCGCCTGCACGAGCAGCCGACACACACCGAGCCGCGTCTCATGAGCGAGCGCCTCGAGCGCCACAACTGCCGTTAGAATATCCATATATCGAGAATAATCGATATATTGTCCGACTGCAATGGTGTGTTAGCGCGGGCGGGACGTTTGTTAGCGGAAGCAAAGCGCGGCGCAGCGAGCTCCCGTCAGGCGGGATCGAGACATGACGATAACAAGCGTCCGGCCCGCGATTTCGCGCCTACGATGCCGTGGCGGCCTCGATGTAGGCAGCGGGATCGTTGGCTGCGTCATCGTTCTGCGACAGCGACTTGGCGTTGTACATCGCTTGGTCGGCAATGCTGACCAGATGCCAG
>JAOTUB010000076.1 GCA_029864095.1 Gammaproteobacteria bacterium
GACGAATACCTGCCCGTTCATGGCGAGATAGACACCGGGCGGCGCAATCTGCACGGCCGCCACGGCCATGCCGACGTTGAACACGGCATCGGTCGTCTTGAATCGTGCAGGCGTCAGCGCGCCAGTCAGAACGATGGTCTTGTCGCTGAGGTCGGCCAGCATCGCGGCTGTTTCCGACATGGAATCGGTGCCGTGCGTAACTACGTAGTGCGTGGCGTCATCGCCCGCAATAAAATCGTGTATACACTCCCGATCCTCGTCCGTGATATCGAGGCTATCTTTATGCAACAACGGCACAATTTCGTAGTCGAACTCCACGAGGCCCTCGGTCAGGATGTGCTTGATCACAGAATCGCCGACCTCGAATTGGCTCAGCGCGTCAAAATAGACCTTGTCGATCGTGCCGCCTGTTGTTACGAAGCGTATGAACATGCGCGCAATGCTATCATTAGATGATGAAATCCATAGCCGTCTTTGCAGCCCTTCTCCTCAGCGTGGTCGCCGGCACTGCGAGCGCCCAGAGCAATGTGGTTGTTCTGGAGATAGAGGGGGGTATCGGCGTCGCAACCGCCGACTACATCATCAGCGGGATCGAGTACGCGCAGGAGACTGACGCTGAGTTGATCATCATCGAAATCGACACGCCTGGCGGGCTGATGGCCCCGATGGACGACATCATTAAGGCCATTCTCGGTTCGTCGGTTCCTGTCGCAACCTACGTGACCCCGGCCGGTGCGCGCGCAGCGAGCGCGGGCACTTACATCCTGATGGCGAGCCACATTGCCGCCATGGCGCCGACCACTCGGGTGGGCGCGGCCACGCCGGTATCGCTGACCGGCGATGGCGCGACACCGGACGATAAGGGCGAAAGCGAAGGCGAAGGCGAAGGCGAAGATGAAACAGCGCCGGCTACTCCTGCTGGCACGGACCTCAAGCGCAAGGTGCTCAATGACGCGCTCGCCGAGATTCGGAGCCTTGCGGAACGACATGGTCGCAACGCCGAATGGGCTGAAAAGGCAGTGCGCGATGCTGCGACGCTGACCGCTCGTGAGGCCCTGGAACAAAACGTCATCGAATTCGTCGCTGCGACGCGTGCCGAGCTACTGGCCCAGATAGACGGGCATGAAGTGCAGGTCAACTCGGAGACGATTACGCTGGCAACGAATAACGTTGTGGTCGAGGAATACGAACCCAACTGGCGCATCAAGATACTTTCAGCCATCGCCAACCCGGAAATCGTATTGCTGCTCGGCCTGATCGGCATCTACGGGCTCATGTACGAAGGCTGGAATCCTGGTGCGATAGTGCCTGGCGTAGTCGGCGTCATCTGCCTCTTGCTGGCTGCGTACGCGCTGCAGGTCCTGCCTGTCAACTACGCGGGTCTTGCCTTGATCATTGTCGGTCTCGCGTTGATGACAGCGGAGGCGTTCGCCCCCAGTTTCGGTGCGCTCGGGCTCGGTGGCATTGCTGCGTTCGTTTTTGGTGCAATTATGATGTTCGATAGCGGCGTGCCGGGTTTCGGCATCTCACTGGTATTTGTGATCGGCCTGGCCGTGGTTGCTGCCCTGCTCATAATTTGGCTCGTCGGTTTCATCCTGAAATTGAGGCGGCGCGGCGCGGTATCGGGCCGCGATTCGATTATTGGCGGAGTCGCCACCGCGATGGCGGACTTTTCCGGGGAAGGTAACGTCTGGCTCGAAGGTGAGGCTTGGACGGCCCGAAGTACGGTACCAATTAGCAAAGACCAGCAAGTCCGAGTGACCGATATGGATGGGCTTGTCGTCGTTGTCGAACCGATCGCAGAGCGCGATGCGGGCGGCGCACAACTACAAACATAGACCTTTCAACAACACCAAATTGATGAGGAAATCGTAATGCCGATTACAGTCGTTGGAGTCGTCGTAGCACTTTTGATTGTCGTCCTCTATAACACGATCAAAATCCTGAAAGAGTATGAACGCGGCGTGATCTTTTTTCTTGGCCGCTTCCAGACCGTAAAAGGCCCCGGCCTGATCATCCTTGTACCAGGCATCCAAAAGATGACCAAGGTAGATCTGCGTGTCGTTGTCCTGGATGTACCGACTCAGGACGTAATCTCGCGTGACAACGTATCGGTCAAGGTGAATGCGGTAATCTATTTCCGCATTGTCGATCCCGAAAAAGCCATAATTCGCGTCGCCAATGTATTCGAAGCGACCAGTCAGTTGTCGCAAACGACGCTGCGATCGGTCCTCGGCCAACACGAGCTCGACGATATGCTCGCCGAGCGCGATAAGCTCAACGCCGACATTCAGAATCTCCTCGATCAACGCACGGACAACTGGGGCATCAAGGTTTCAAATGTCGAGATAAAACATGTCGACCTCGATGAGAGCATGATTCGCGCAATTGCCCAGCAAGCCGAAGCCGAACGCGCGCGACGCGCCAAAGTCATCAATGCCGAGGGCGAAAAACAGGCGGCAACGATGCTTTCCGAAGCAGCCAAGATCCTGGCTTCAGAGGAGCAGTCTCTGCAGCTGCGTTACCTGCAGACGCTAAAGGAAATCTCGAACGAGAGGACAAACACGATTGTATTCCCGCTACCGCTCGAGTTCGTCGAGCCGTTCCTGCACCTGGCTAAGAAGAAGGAATCGTAATCCGGAATTCCGCACCGCCGAGCTTCGATTGGCCGATATCGAGGCGGCCGCCGTAAGACTCGGCGAGTTCTTTGACAACGGCCAGGCCGATTCCATAACCGGGCGTTGACTCGTCGAGCCGGGTGCCCCGCTGCAGAAGTGCTTCGGCCGCATCAGCCGGTATTCCGGGCCCGTCATCTGCGACGACGAGGAACATTCCGCCGGCGCCGGACGCGGGGCGAATCGTAATAAGCACGTGCCGCTTGCACCATTTGCAGGCGTTGTCGAGCAGGTTGCCGGCGATCTCGAGAAAATCACCGCTGTCACCCCGAAATTGCATGTTATCGGCAATTTCGGCGGCGATCGCCGGTTGCTTGTCGTGATAAACCTTTCTGAGACCGTCGATGAGACGCTCGACTTCGTGCTTGACGGGCACCAGCGTTAGCGCGAATTTGTCAGCCGGCGAAGCTGCAGGCTTGCGCAACTGATAACGCACGATCTCATCCATACGATCGATCTGTTCGTTGAACCGTTTGGCAAATTCGTCAGATTTGTCCTGATTCAACAGAGCCCGCATTGCGGCCAGTGGTGTCTTGAGACTGTGCGCCAGATTGTCTAGCGTGACTTTGTAGCGTTCCGATCGTGCTCTTTCACTATCTATCAGCAGATTCAAGTTGCGGGCAACGCCTGTCAATTCGGTCGGGAATTGCCCGGACAGCGATTCGCGTTGGCCATCCTCGATTTCGACGATCTCTTTCTCGATTCGGCGCAGCGGACGCAACAAGCGCCGCAGCATGATCGAAATCGACAGCAGCATGATGAGTGCAACAGCACCAAACCAGCCGAACAGCTGGCGACGAAACTGTGCGATTTGGGCGTTGAAAGAATCGAGACTCTCGGCAACCTTGAAGACAAACGGGCGTAACTCGCCGTCCGGGAATTCCCACTGAACGGCAAGCGTCAGCGTCAGCAGTGGCATGCCATCGGCGAGGGTCTCCTCGAGAAATAACCGAACCCCGCTCCGTGGCCGCGGGCCATTCGGCATGTCGAAGCCGAGCGCAGAGCGGGATTGCCACACAATGTTACCCTGATCGTCGCGCAGCTCCGCGTATAGGCCGGAATCGATATTGCCAAATCGCGGCTCGTGCAAGTCCGGCGGCATTTCCAGTACACCTTGCGCCGAAGGTTCGGCGGCTGCGAGCAATGCCATCAGGTGACCATCGAGGATGTCCTCCTGGGCCTGCTCGCCAGCACTGCGGAATGCCGAATCGAGTACGACAATCGTCACGCCGAAAAAAAATATCAGCAACACACTAACCGAAATCAGTAGCCGTGCGCTGAGTGAAGACATCAGCCGGATTGGCCGCGTTCCAGGGCGAACCGATAGCCGCGACCGCGCAGCGTCTCGATAGGCCTAATCGTATTGTCAGGGTCCATCTTCTTGCGCAGCCGGCCGATGAATACCTCGATCACGTTGCTGTCGCGCTCGAAATCCTGATCGTAGAGTCGTTCCGTCAACTCGGTTTTGGATATGACCTCGCCCGCGCGGATCATCAGATACTCAATGATTTTGTACTCGAAACTCGTCAGTTCGATCAACGCGTCCTTGACTGTCAGCTCCTGGCGCGACATATCGAGCGTTACGGGACCCGCGGTCATCGTCGACGACGCCCACCCACCGCTACGGCGCAGCAGTGCGTTGACTCTGGCGGTGACCTCTTCGACATGAAACGGCTTGACGACATAGTCGTCAGCGCCGGCATCGAGACCGTCGACTTTGTCCTGCCAGCGATCGCGCGCCGTAAGGATCAAAATCGGATAGGTTTTGCCCTGATTACGAGCTTCTCGAATGATGTCGAGTCCGGACACTTCGGGGAGACCAAGATCGATTATTGCGAGGTCAATCGGGTATTCGAGTGCAAAGTACAGGCCTTCCTTGCCATCGCCGGCCTGCTCGACAGCAAAGCCGCTTTCAGCAAGCTTTGCCGCAAGCGACTCGCGCAGCGTTGCATCGTCTTCGATTACGAGCAGGCGCATGACGATCAGCCTCGTTTGCGACCCTGGACCTTGTGGGTTTTCACTTTGCCGTCTTTGGTCAGCACCTTGATGTGGTGCACCTCACGGTTGTCATTTACCTTTGTCTCTGCGCTGAGAACGCGACCTTTGGTTTGCCGACGAACCTGTTCGACCGCTTCGGACAGGCTCTTGCCGCCATTGTTCTGCGCGACCCGATAGCCAGGCTTCGCCCCATCCTGATATTGCTCCTGCAGGTCGCGCAGCGCGTCCTCGAGGTCATATGCACTGGCACCCAGCGGAGTGAGTGCCAGCATAGACCCCAGCAGAACTGTCGGTAGCAATCGCACAAGATTCATCCTGTATCCGATTATCGCATTTCGTCAATCGTCGCCACGGAGTGTGGTACGACAATTGATGTTTTGCAATGAACCGTGTCTCATCCGGCCGGCCGAATATCGACGCGAACTTTGAGTCTGGAACCCGGATCGTAAGGCATCCTGGTCGCATAACGCTGCCCTTGATAGCGATACACAACGTTGTAGCCATCGATGCGCTCCTCCCGGTGGCTGCGATAATGCGTCTCGCAACGCTCAACGGGGCGAGAATACCTTACCGGGCCATAGCCGGCACCTGCACGGCGCCGTGCAGCATCGTTACCGATAGCCGCACCGATCAGCGTCCCGGCCACGGTTGCCGCGTCATTGCCGCGGCCGCTGCCAAACTGATGACCAACGACGCCGCCGATAATCGCGCCCGCAAGCGTGCTGCCTGCCGCGCCAGGCGGCCGGTGATAGGTCGTGTAGTAGGCGGTATCTTGCCAGCATTCGCGCACGGGCGTCTTGACGGTAACGTAACGGATGATCGGCTGCGAACTGATCACCTTCGCGTAGTCATAGATCGGCCGCTGCGCGTTGGCAGCAACTGAAAACGTCAGCAACATCGTTGCTGCGGCAAGTCCTGCTATCGTTCGTTTGCTGTTCATCATCCTGCTCCTTCCCAAGCTTCCAACCGGCCTTCTGCCAGCTTGAGATAAAGCTTAGATCACAGGCAATGAACACTCGCTGAATAGAACCAGGCCACTCGTTTAGTTGCTGTTCAGGTCGGTTCGGAGCGTTAGCCGACGCGTTTTTTGGCGGCTCGCCACGCCATCTCAAGGGACTCGAGAGCGTGCTCCCTGAGCGGCTTGCCGGTGTCGGCAATTGCACGCTCCATATCGCGAAACCGCCGCTCGAACTTCTGATTGGCCGAGGCCAGGGCCTGCTCCGCGTCCACGTCGAGGTGCCGGGCCAGATTGACGACGGCAAACAGCAGGTCGCCGAATTCCTCATGAATATCGGCGGTACTTCGCGTGCCCACGGCGGCCTCGAGTTCGTCCAGTTCTTCGCGGATCTTGGCGCGAACACCCTGCCGGTCCGGCCAGTCAAAACCGACATTGCCAGCCCGTTTGCCCAGCTTCTGAGCCCGTCTGAGGGCCGGAAGTGCCAGCGCCAGACCGGCAAGAGCGCTTGAATCCGTGCCTGCGGCGCGCTCGGTTGCCTTGATCTCCTCCCAGCTGCCCTCGGAAGGGCCGGATTTCCGCTGTTCTTCATCGCCAAAGACATGCGGGTGCCGCCGGATCATTTTCTCTGCGATATCGGCCGCAACGTCGTCGAAGTCGAAACAACCAACCTCTTCGGCCATGCGAGCGTGAAATACGACCTGAAACAGGAGATCGCCAAGCTCGTCTTTGAGGCCGACCAGATCATCGCGTGCTATGGCGTCCGCGACCTCGTAGGCCTCTTCCACCGTATACGGCGCGATGCTCGAAAAGTCCTGCTGCTGGTCCCATGGACAGCCTTCGCGGGGATCTCTGAGGCTGGCCATTACTTCGAGTAATTTCTCAATACCACTCATAAGTTATTTATTTTTAATATTTTTTATGAACTCTAGAATAATAAATGCCGTGGCGCCCCAGATGCGTTCGCCGTCATAGTGGAACTCCGCCAGCGTCGCCAATCTGCCGTCCACGTCACGCTCCACCATTTTCTTGTTGCGGGGATCTAGCAGGAATGCCAGCGGCACCTCGAATACGTACTCGACCTCGGTCTTGTCCAGACGAAGTTCGACCGCACCGTCGACGAGCCCCACGACAGGTGTTACCGCATAGCCTGTGATCGTCGGCATTGGCGCGAGATAGCCGATGACCGTCACATCACCCCCGGCGATACCAATCTCCTCGTGCGCTTCTCGCAAAGCCGTGACCTCGATGTCTGCATCATCCGCCTCCATGCGGCCACCTGGAAAGCTGACCTGGCCGGCATGGTGCTTGAGTTCGGCGGCGCGCTGCGTCAACAGCAGCGACAGCCCCGAGCCCCTGCGCTCGACCACCGGAATCAGCACGCCTGCTGGCTTCAGCGACGATACAAGCTGCTCGCGCATGCCCCGCGGCCAACTTTCGCTGCCGGGGGGCAAGACCACGTCAGTCGGATCTGCCGGTTTTTGCGTATCCGCCAGCCGGGCGCGCAATTGGTCGGCAGTCATGTCTTCTGGGGTGGCCATAGCGTCGATGGGGTAACTGGACACCTAGTTCTTAATGCCACCTTCAGTCAGGGCTGCGGGATCGAGCAGCCGATCGAGTTCGTCATCGGACAGGTCCGTGAGTTCTTTGGCGACGTCTTTTAGCGCTCTGCCCTCGGCATAGGCCTTTTTCGCGATCTTTGCGCCCAGTTCGTAACCGATAACCGGATTGAGCGCGGTAACGAGGATCGGGTTCCTGCCAACGACCGCATTGATTTTGTCGACGTTCACCTCAAATCCGGCAATCGCCTTGTCGGCGAGGCACACGCTGGCGTTGGCAAGCAGCTCGACGCTCTGTAGCAAGTTGTAGATGGCTACAGGAATCATGACGTTGAGCTGGAAATTGCCGGACTGCCCGGCCATTGTGATCGTGACGTCATTGCCGATGACCTGTGCGGCAACCTGCGCAACTGCCTCGGGTATCACCGGATTCACCTTGCCAGGCATGATGCTGGAACCGGGCTGCAGCGCCGGCAGTGCGATCTCACCGATGCCGGCGAGCGGCCCGGAATTCATCCACCGCAGGTCGTTGGCGATCTTCGTCAGGCTGACAGCCAATACGCGCAACTGCCCCGAGGTCTCCACGGCAGCATCCTGGCTGCTGAGCCCTTCGAACTTCGATTCGGCGGACTTGAAGTCAATGCCGGTACGTTCACCGAGCAGCACGGCTACCTTGTCACCGAATTTCGGATGCGCATTGATCCCGGTACCCACCGCCGTGCCACCCATCGCCAGCGCGGTCAAACGCCCCATCGTGTCATTGAGGCGCTCCACCGCATGATCGATCTGCGCCCGCCAGCCATCCAGTTCCTGGCCGAGCGTTACCGGCATTGCGTCCATCAGATGCGTACGACCTGTCTTGACGATGTCGCCGACCTCATCGGCCTTCTTTTTTAGCGTTGCCGACAGATGCCGCAAGGCCGGCAGCAGATGCTCGTGAATCGCAACGGCAGCGCTGACGTGAACACAGGTCGGGATTGCGTCGTTGCTGCTTTGACTCATGTTCACGTGGTCATTCGGATGCACCTGCGCACCCAGGCTTGCCGATGCCAGATGGGCGATGACCTCGTTGGCATTCATATTCGAACTCGTGCCCGAGCCTGTCTGGAACACATCGATCGGGAAGTGCTCGTCGTAGCTACCACCCGCGACTTCCAATGAGGCTTTCTGGATCGCTATCGCGACGTCATTTTTGAGCAGTCCCAGCTCCGCGTTTGCACCGGCAGACGCCCATTTAACCAGCCCGAGCGCCGCAATAAACTGCCGTGGCATGGGTATGCCACTGATCGGGAAGTTTTCGACGGCCCGCTGGGTGGTGGCGCCCCACAACGCGTCCTCGGGAACCTGCAGTTCGCCCATGCTGTCATGCTCGATTCGATATGCCTTGTTGCTCATTGCCTGCTTCACTCCGAACTATATGCCGCGCGCCCCCGCGCATGTATGATCCACGATTCGCGCGCAAGTCTACACTGGTTTCAGTCACATGAAAGTCTCCACGCTGAGAGCCCTCTCGCCTGCCGACGGCCGCTATGCCGACAAGGTCAATGACCTGCGCGATATTTTCAGCGAGTACGGCCTCATACGCTACCGGGTGTTGGTAGAGGTACGCTGGCTGCAGTTTCTCGCCGATGAGGCGTCGGTGCATGAGCTTGAGCCGCTGTCCACCGTCATGAAAGACGTCGTCAACCATATTGTGGACGACTTCTCTCTCGACGATGCCGAACGGATCAAAGACATAGAGGCAACGACGAATCATGATGTTAAAGCCGTCGAGTACTTTATCTGCGAACGTCTTGGAGATGGGCCCGAAACTCGGCCACTCAAGAATTTTCTGCATTTTGGCTGCACATCAGAGGACATCAACAACCTCGCCTACGCACTCATGCTGCGATCGGCCCGACAGGACGTCTTGTTGCCGCAAATGCGTCAGGTGCGCGCCAAGTTGCAGGCCATGGCCCGGGAATTCGCGACGACACCAATGCTCGCCCGAACGCATGGCCAGACGGCAAGCCCCACTACGCTGGGAAAAGAGTTCGCCAACGTGGTTGCGCGACTCTACCGCGCACAACAGCAATTCAAGAATCTCGAGATTCGCGGCAAGTTCAACGGCGCGGTCGGCAATTTCAATGCCCACGTCTTCACTTATCCGGATACGGACTGGCGAGATGTCAGTGCGCGATTTGTCGCATCGCTCGGTCTCGATCACAACCCCTACACCACGCAGATCGAACCGCATGACTGGACTGCGGAATACGCGCACGCCTTGGTGCGCTACAACACGATTGTCGTCGATCTCTGCCGCGATATCTGGGGCTATGTGTCGCTTGGCTATTTCACACAAAAAGTCGCCAAGAACGAGGTCGGTTCTTCGACAATGCCGCACAAGGTCAACCCGATCGATTTCGAAAACGCGGAAGGGAATCTCGGCATGGCCAATGCGATGCTCAGCCACTTCGCCGAAAAACTACCGATCTCTCGCTGGCAGCGAGATCTGACAGACTCAACCGTGCAACGCAATTTCGGCGTTGCCATCGGCTATCTTGTGATCGCATTGCGATCCACACTCAAGGGCCTGGGCAAACTCCAGGTCAACAACGCGGCGATTCAGGCAGACATATCCGCGGCCTGGGAGGTGCTCGCCGAAGCCGTGCAGTCGGTGATGCGTCGTTATGGAATACCCGAACCCTACGAGAAGCTCAAAACGCTGACGCGGGGCCAGGTCGTCGGCAGAGAGTTGCTGCACGAATTCGTGCGCTCGCTCGAGATTCCCGAGGCCGAAAAGCAGCGCCTGATCGAACTGACGCCGGACGCGTATATCGGGCTGGCGGCCGACATGGCCCGGGAAATCTGAGACCGGGCATCCACTCCGCAACACTTGTGCGGCTTGGCGACCATATGTAAAAAAAACCAGGGCCGCCAGCAAAAGCCCCAAATCCTTCGCAGCGCCTGTCCCGCAATGGATGCGATTGATTCGCGGCAAATCGACAGCAGGCTAAAACGTGACGCAGTTGGCAAAGCAGATCTCGGCCGGCCGGTAAGATATGAGTCCTGCGACAGGTCTGCCAGAGCCCGGAATCACTACAGAAGAAATGGAAGAGGCACGAGAAAAAGGCAAGCGGTGGGTTATTTCCACGCGCGAGGAGATGCGCCAGGCCGTCATCGAAGTCGCGCGTCAAGCCAGTCGCAAGGTGTCGATCTTCACGCATGATCTCGAGCCCGGCATCTATGACGATCCGGATTTTCTCGAAGTCATCAAACGTCTGGTTCTGTCACAAGCCTACGCGCGCATTCGGGTGTTAATTGCGGACCCGACGCGCGCCATCAAGAACGGCAATAATTTCGTTCACCTGGGCCGACGCCTTAATACGTATATCGAATTCCGGCACGTTCGCGAGGACCTGCGAACGCATGCCGAGTCATTTTGTATCGCAGATGAAATTGCTCTTGTTTACCGCCTGCAGGCCAGCCGCTGGGAAGGCATCGCCGATACCTACGAGCCGGCAGTTGCGAAACTATACGGCAAGATGTTCGACGAGATCTGGCTCGCAAGTGAAGTGGAATTGGAATTCCGTCAACTAGGTATCTAACAAAATAGGCGGGCAACGAAGCCCGTACAGTCTATGTATCCAACAGACCTGACAGTGTCCGCCGTCGTCGAAGATAATGGCAACTACCTGCTTGTTGAAGAGCATGCAACGGGCCAGATCGTACTGAATCAGCCCGGCGGCCATATCGAAGCTGGCGAATCACCCGAAGCTGCGGTGGTTCGCGAAGTCCTCGAGGAAACCGGGTGTCACATTGCATGTGGCGAACTGGTGGGCGTATACCTTTGGATTCACCCACAGTCCCGGCAGCAATTCCTGCGACTTGTCTTCACGGCGGAACTTCTCGGCTGCGACGAGGAACGCATACTGGATGACACCATCGTCGCCCGCTGCTGGATGACGCGCGAAGATATCGAGCACCGGCGCAAGACGTTGCGCTCGCCCGTCGTCCTGCGCTGCGTGCACGACTACGAAGCCGGCAAGCGACAATCGGACGGCCTTCTTTCCGGCATGCTGCCGTTACAGCAGAATGTCGACGCAGTCCTCGCTAACGCCGACCTGGTTTAGCCACTTTACCCATCGAGCGAGTGCCACCCGACACGGGAGCGACCGGGGCACTGCTCATCTTCATGTCTCGATCCCGCTTGACGGAAGCTCGCTTCGCTGCGCGTTACTTCCTTTGAACAACGCCCCGCCCGCTCCCTTGGTAGAATCTCCCTCCTATGGACCGCGATCTTAATAATCGTAGGGTAATTCTGGGCTTGTCCGGCGGGGTCGACTCGGCCGTGGCCGCCGTATTGCTAAAAGAAGCCGGCGCGGATGTCGAAGCCCTGCACATGACCAACTGGGAAGACGAGGACGGCTACTGCACGGCCGCCGAAGACTTACAAGATGCGCGCAACGTCTGCGAACAATTACGGATTCCGCTGCACCATGTGAACTTCGCGAAACAGTATCGCGATCGCGTGTTCGAGTACTTTCTCGACGAGTATCGTGCCGGACGCACGCCGAATCCGGACGTACTGTGCAATCGCGAAATCAAATTTGGCGCGTTTCGTAACTATGCGAAGCGTCTCGGTGGCGAGTTGTTGGCGACGGGTCATTACGCACGCACCGCTGCAGTCGCTGACCAGACAGTGCTGCTAAAAGCAGCAGACCTGAACAAGGACCAGAGCTATTTCTTGCACGCAGTGAGAGCCGAGGCTCTGCAGGAAACCGTCTTTCCGCTCGGTGATCTGCAAAAAAACGAGGTGCGCAGAATCGCGCGCGAACGCGGCCTTGCCGTGCACGACAAAAAAGACAGTACGGGCATCTGCTTTATTGGCGAGCGCCCGTTCCGTGAGTTTCTGAGCACCTACCTACCGGCGAACCCGGGACCGATACGCACGCCCGACGGCCTGGAGGTTGGACGGCACCACGGTCTAATGTACTACACACTTGGACAACGGCAAGGCCTCGGCATCGGTGGTCGCCAGGATGCGGCCGATGAGCCCTGGTATGTTGTCGCCAAGGACATCGGCCAGAACGTACTCATTGTGGCTCAGGGAAACACGGATCTGTTGCTGAGCGGGAGCCTCATCGCGACGGAACCAAGCTGGATTGGTCCGGCGCCGAGCGAGATCGACAGCAGCTATTGCTGCATGGCAAAAATCCGCTACCGCCAGAATGATCAGTTGTGCCGGGTCGAAACCGCCTCTGCGGGCAAGCTGCGAGTTGATTTCGACACGCCGCAGCGCGCCGCAGCGCCAGGGCAGTTTGTCGTATTTTATGCTGGCGATCGCTGCCTCGGCGGCGCAGTGATTGATCAAATCAACAAGCCCCAACACGCACGTTCGGCTATAATGCGGCCGCCCATTGACCTGGCGGGTCACGGTTAACGACGACATTCCCGGAGAAAACGCAATGAAGAACAGCTTCGGCGCACGTTCGACGCTTGCTGTCGGCGGCGACAGTTTTGAAGTATTTCGCCTCGACGCCGTAAAAGAAGGACACGTAGAGCAACTGCCCTACTCACTGAAAATCCTGCTGGAAAATCTGCTGCGCCACGAAGATGGCCGCGACGTTACCCGAGACGATATTCTGGCACTCGCAAACTGGGACCCGAAGGCCGATCCCGGCACCGAGATATCATTTACGCCGAGCCGAGTCATCCTGCAGGACTTTACGGGTGTGCCGGCCGTCGTTGACCTGGCTGCGATGCGCGACGCAGTCGTCAAACTCGGCGGCAGCGCCGACAAGATCAACCCGTTGTCGCCAGCGGAACTCGTTATCGATCACTCGGTCCAGGTCGACAACTACGGGGCAGCCAACTCGCTCGATCTGAACAACAAAATCGAGTTCAGCCGCAACAAGGAACGCTACTCCTTCTTGCGCTGGGGCCAATCGGCATTTGAGAACTTCCACGTCGTACCGCCGAATACGGGCATCGTCCATCAGGTGAATCTCGAATACCTGAGCCGTGTCATCTTTGACGCGGACAGAAGCGGCACGCGCAGCGCCTATCCTGACACGGTCGTCGGCACTGATTCGCACACGACGATGATCAACGGCCTTGGTGTGCTTGGCTGGGGCGTCGGGGGTATCGAGGCCGAAGCCGCGATGCTCGGACAGCCGATCACCATGCTGATTCCGCACGTTATCGGCTTCAAGCTGACCGGCACGCTCAAGGAAGGCACGACAGCCACGGACCTCGTGCTGACCGTTACTGAAATACTGCGTGAGAAAGGCGTCGTCGGCAAATTCGTCGAGTTCTTCGGCGACGGACTTTCGCAGCTGCCGCTTGCCGATCGTGCAACCCTCGGCAACATGTCACCTGAGTTCGGCTCCACCTGCGCAATCTTCCCGATCGACGGCGAGACCATTCGCTATCTCGAATTGTCCGGCCGCGATGCGGATCACATCACGATGATCGAGGCCTACGCCAAGGAACAGGGGCTCTGGCGCCACGATGGCGAACCGGATGCGCTGTATACCGACACGCTCGAACTCGACATGAGTACGGTCGAGCCGAGCATCGCCGGACCGAAGCGACCGCAGGACCGCATTGCGTTGAGCGTTGCAGACACGACCTACGAGAAGCACCTCGCAGCCGCCGTTGCGAATCGTGGTTCGGGTGGCACGGCCATGGCGAAACTCGATGGCCGGGACGTCGAAATTCGTGACGGCGCCGTGCTCATCGCCGCGATTACAAGTTGCACGAACACGTCCAATCCGGCCGTTATGGTCGCTGCGGGCTTGCTGGCAAGAAACGCCCATGAGAAGGGCCTGAAGACCAAGCCTTGGGTAAAGACCAGTCTTGCGCCCGGATCAAAAGTCGTTACTGACTATCTCGAAAAGTCCGGTCTTATCGACGACCTCGACGCACTAGGCTTTTACACGGTCGGCTATGGTTGCACAACGTGCATCGGCAACTCGGGCCCGCTGAAGCCGGAGATTGAAGCTGCGGTCAAAGCCGGTGATATCGTCGGTACGAGCGTGCTGTCGGGCAACCGTAACTTCGAAGGCCGCATCCATGCGCTGGTGCGCATGAACTTCCTGGCCTCACCCCCGCTGGTCGTTGCGTATGCGCTTGCCGGTAATCTTGACGTCAATCTGCTCAATGACCCGCTCGGCGAGGACAGAGACGGCAACCCGGTCTTTCTCAAGGATCTCTGGCCGAGCCAGAAAGAGATTCACGAGACCATTGCAGCAAACATCGACTCCAACATGTTCAAGTCGAGCTATGACAGTGTCTTTTCCGGAGACTCGAACTGGAATGCTATCAGCTCACCCGAGGGTGAAATCTACACCTGGGACGAGTCATCCACGTACGTCAAGAATCCGCCGTACTTCGAGGGCATGACCGCAGAGCCGGCACCGGTCCAGGAAATACACGGTGCTCGCGCCCTGGCCCTGCTCGGCGATTCGGTGACCACGGACCACATCTCGCCAGCTGGCGGCATCGCCGCAGACAGCCCCGCGGCCGAGTACCTCAAAGCACATGGCGTAAAGCCCGCAGACTTCAATTCCTACGGATCGCGCCGCGGCAACCACGAAGTCATGATGCGCGGCACGTTTGCGAATATTCGCTTGCGCAACAAACTGGCGCCGGGGACCGAGGGTGGCTGGACCAGGCACCAGCCGAGCGGTGAGCAGATGTCGATCTACGACGCTGCGCTGAAATACAAGCACGAAGGCACACCGCTGGTCGTGATCGCCGGAACCGAATACGGCACGGGTTCGTCACGTGACTGGGCCGCAAAAGGCACGCTACTGCTTGGCGTCAAAGCGGTGATCGCGAAAAGCTTCGAACGCATCCATCGGTCGAATCTGATCGGCATGGGCGTACTGCCCCTGCAGTTCAAGGACGGCGACACCGCCGAGTCTCTCGGGCTTACAGGCGCCGAGACCTTTGACATTACCGGCCAGACAGATCCGAACGTGGGAACGGTGACCGTGACCGCGACACCGAAGGCGGGCGCGCCGATCACGTTCGAAGCCGACATTCGTATCGATACGCCGAAAGAGCGCGACTACTACGAGCACGGCGGCATTTTGCATTATGTGCTGCGGCAACTCGCGGCCTGATCTGCGTGATCGACGCTGCCGGCATTCCAGGCGCGGCGGTTGCCGCGGTCCGGGATGCGCGCCACGTCTGTGTACTCACTGGCGCCGGGGTTTCGGCCGAGAGCGGCGTGCCAACCTTTCGCGATGCGCAAAGCGGTCTTTGGGAAAAATTCGATCCACTCGACCTGGCGACCCCGGAGGCGTTTCTCCGTGACCCAGCCCTGGTCTGGCGCTGGTACCGCTGGCGCCGCGATCTCGTCGCAATGGCCGAACCGAATCCGGGCCACGTGGCGTTGGCGACGCTTGCGGCGCGGATTCCTCGCCTCACGCTAGTCACGCAGAACGTCGACG
>JAOTUB010000077.1 GCA_029864095.1 Gammaproteobacteria bacterium
AACAGACCGCAGACAACGAGCCCGATCCAAAACCCCGGATGCGATATGAACTTGAAGATGTCGACGATCGCCAGAAGACTAACGGAATCTGCGGTCATGTCCCGGAGTGAGTCCTCGTCGAATACCGACACATCAGCGATCCGAAACAGCGGCAAGCTGCCCGTCCGCGTTATGATCGCCTCCCAGAGATACGTCGTACGGAGTATGAAGTACTCCAGCATCGGCACAATCAGAAGCGGCAGGAACGCAGTCAATAACGGCGAGCGCTTGGTCCATGCTGATACGAACAGAAACCAGCCAATAAATGGCGACAACCACAACGGCGTTGCGATCAGCAGGACAAGGAAGAAAGTCCAAACATCGAAAATCGGCACTGATCCCCAGATGAGGCGAGCGGCGCTGCCGCCCTCGATGCTGACGAAGATACTTGACACCACGAGATTGACGAGATGGGCGACGACGATCGCAGCAAATGTAATCAGCGGTATCGCAAATGCGGCTGTCAGGAGTTTTGAGATGACGGTTTCGGCATCGGTCACTGGCAGCGAGCGCCAGAACAGGATGCTCTTGTCCTTGCGCTCGGCATAGAGCGTATCCAGGCAATAGAAGATGGTCAGGATGCCAGCCGCGAGTATGAATACAGACGTAATGCCGGCCAGGAATGCCATCAACGCCGCCCGGCGTTCGGTCTCGCCGACGTTTTGTGCGGTGATGATCGCGATATCGACGTGGCCGCCGAATCCGGACGCGGCCACATAGGCCGTGATAACCAGCAGCGTTACGACGAGCCCGACAGCCGCAGGCGTGATGAATATCGAGCGGTGCTCCCAGAGTTCCCGCCGGACCAGTGCCAATTGATGTGCAATCATGCTGCTGCCCCTTTGACTTTGGCGACAAACAGGTCAGCGACCGACGGCGTGTGCGCCTCACCGAGCCGCGCCAGGTGCTCGCGGTCGACTCCTTCGAAGGTCATGACTTTCTTGCCGAAGACATCACGTTCGTGAATCGGCCCGAGGCGGCGAGCTTTGTCGGCATCTTCACCAGAGGTAGTGAGTTCGACAAAGTTCTCGGGCAGCGACTCCATGCTCGAATCCAGCAGAATACGGCCTTCGTTAATGAACATGATGTCCGTAAGTAAATTCTCGATTTCTTCGACCTGGTGCGTCGTGATCAGGATGGTTCTTTCACCATCGAAGTAATCACTGAGCAAATTTCCATAAAACTCTTTGCGGAAGATGATATCTAGACCCAGCGTGGGCTCGTCGAGAACGAGCAGCTTCGCGTCAATTGCCGTAATAATCGACAGATGCAATTGCGTAACCATGCCCTTGGACAGCTCGCGGACTTTCGCATCTTTACGCACCTTGGTGCGTGACAGCAGCTCTTCGGCACGCTTTCTCGAGAAATTAGGGTGCGTCGACTCCATGAAATCGAGCAACTGCGTAACCTTGATCCAGCGAGGCAACACGGCGACGTCGGCGATGAAGGAAATATTTTGCATCAGTTGCTTGCGCTGCCGAAAAGGATCCAGTCCGAGCACCGAGAGCTGGCCATCAAAATCGGTCAGGCCGAGTACGGCTTTTAGCAATGTCGTTTTGCCGGCCCCGTTCGGGCCGATCAGGCCCATAATCCTGCCTTTTTCTATCTCAAAACTGACGTTATCAACGGCGCGCACATCTCCATAACGCTTCGATACGTTGCTGGCGGTTACCAGGCTAGTCATTCTTGTCTCCCGCATCGCTTTTTTGTGTGACCTGCTCGAGAAGCTCGGCGGTGTCGAGTCCCAATCGCTCGATGGTCGCGACAACTTGTGGCCATTCCTTCTCGATGAACCGTCGCCTTTCGTCCTTGAGCAGCTGTAGCCGCGCACCATCGTTGACGAACATACCGCGGCCTCGTTTCTTTTCCACCAGACCCTCGTCGACGAGTTCCTGATAACCCTTGAGCACCGTCAATGGATTGAGCCGATATTCGGCGGCGACGTTGCGCACCGATGGCAGCGCGTCACCGTCACCCAATACACCCTCCAGAATCATTGCGACAACCCGGTCCCGGAGTTGTCGATAGATCGGCACGTCTTCATTCCACTTAGGGTCCATCATGTTTCCGTATGCTGAGGCTAGGGTCTGCTTGCATTGGTCGGCACTCGCGGCCCATGCCGCCGTTCAAAAAAACGCCGGCCGCACGATACGGCCGGCGCAATAACTCCGTCGCTACTTTACTCGCCAATGGGACGGAAACTACAAAAGTGGTCATATACGGTCTCGATACCCGCCTACTCCGGCACGATCAGTCGAATCTCGATAACCTCACGCACGTCGTCAATCGCTGCCCCCTGAAGGCCGGCATTCGCCTGGCCTGCAATGAGTGCCACGGCCATCAGTGCCATGACCGTCAGGCCGACTATCTCGTTCAAATATTGATCAAAAAAGGTCTTCATGGTCATACTTCCACGGGTTCGGACCGAATCCGGTGAGCTACTGTTATAGTTAACTATAACACTATGGATTCTGATTGCAAGCTTTTTTTCGGGCTCCGTAACCCGACCCTGGCCGCATCTGCGTTTTCATAAGACATGGTGGCAAACGCACAAATTATGGCCCCGATGGAGTTGCGGCTTTCGCGGTCTGTGCGGCTCGCCTATGCTCCCACTATGGACACAGCGCCCGAAGACAGCGCCCTGATGCTGCGTTACCGAGACGGCGATGTGGCCGCTTTCGAGACCTTGTACGAGCGACACAAAGACGCTCTGTACCGCTATTTATTGCGGCTTTGTCGTCATCGCGACCAAGCCGAAGATATCTTCCAGGAGGTATGGGGGAAGATTATCAAAGCGCGTGACGCCTATCGGCCAACGGCGAAATTCACGACATTTCTTTACCGCGTGGCACACAACTGCTTTATCGACCACATCCGGCGCAACAAGCGCCATACGCAGACTATCGACATTGAGCCGGACTCGCAGCCCGACTCGGGCGAACAGCCCGAGGTACAGACCGAGCGCAGCCTGGCGCGACGCCGCCTCAACGCGGCGCTGCTGGAGCTTCCGGACGAACAGCGTGATGTCTTTCTGTTGCATGAAGAAGCCGGCCTGGACCTCGAGCAGATCGCATCGATCACCGGCAGCAACCGGGAAACGACCAAGAGCCGACTGCGCTACGCAGTCAGGAAACTGCGAATCGCTATCGACGAGCCAGTGAGGACGCCATGACACAAGAGCGAAATACAACGGAACCTGGCGCGGAGACAAACGCACGGCTGACGCAGACGTACCGCGAACTCGCGCACGAGCGCGTTCCGGACCACCTGGATCGCGCGGTGCTCCAAGCGGCCGCAAAAGCGGCTCGCCCGCGGTATTCGCGTCTCAGGTCCTGGACACGACCGATGGCATGGGCAGCAACGGTCATGCTGTCGGTCGCGCTCGTACTGCAGATAAGCGATGTGCCGGGACCCGAGAGCATCATCTTCGACGACGCCGCACGCAAGTTCGAAGCACAAGTACCGCAGCCTGAAGCTCGAAGTGACGCGCCGGGCGAATCGGCCGACGCCGTAGTCCTCGAGGAAGCGGCCGCAACAGCACCGATTCGGTCTCTGAATGATGTAAGCGATGCGCCTCGCGTAGTAGCACCTGCAAGCCCGGCCGCAAAACAGGTCATTCAGGAACCGCTGCAGGAGAAAAGGCGGCGCTCCGAGCTGCGGCAGGACTCTTTGGACACAAAGGAACCGGCTGCGCCTGCCACACCAGCCGACTCCTTCACGCTGCGGGACGCTGACATGTTGCGTCGTGCGGATGAAATGGCGCGGACACAAAGCGGCGAGAACAAGGAACCGGCGCTGCCGAGCAGTCGGGACCGTGCCGGTACCCTGAGCGCAACCGCTATGGGTTTTGAAGCACCGGCCTGCGACGAAACGGCGACGAAATCTCCCGAATCCTGGCTCGAGTGCATTGCGGGACTCGAAGAGGCTGGCCTGCACGACGAGGCACAACAGCAACGCCAGCTGTTGCAGGAAACTTTTCCGGATTTTCAACCTCGCTGACGTTCAGTAAGCCCGTCTGACGTTTCGGTATGTCACGAGTGCCGCGGGCCGCGCGCGATGCTAGAATCGCCGCCCGCTAGACGCTTATTCATTGCGCTCACCAGGAAAAGAAAATGAAGTCACCAGTTCGCGTCACGATTACCGGTGCTGCCGGCCAAATCGGCTACCAGCTCGCCTTTCGCATCGCCTCGGGCCAAATGCTTGGCGCAGACCAGCCTGTCATTCTGCAACTGCTCGAGATTCCGCCAGCACTCGACGCCCTGAACGGCGTCGTCATGGAACTCCACGATTGTGCCTTCCCGACGCTGGCAGGCGTTGTTGCGACAGTCGATCCAAATATTGCTATTAAAGACAGCGACTACGCATTGCTCGTCGGTGCCCGGCCGCGGGGACCCGGCATGGAGCGCAAGGATCTGCTCGAGGCCAACGCCGCGATCTTTTCGGTTCAGAGCAAGGCAATCAACGACCATGCCAGCCGCGATATTCGGGTCCTGGTCGTCGGCAACCCCGCCAATACAAACGCGCTGATTACGCTATGCAACGCGCCGGACATCGAGCCACGGAACTTCTCGGCCATGACGCGGCTCGACCACAACCGCGCAAAGGCACAGCTCGCGCACAAGACTGACAGCCATGTCAGTGACATCCGCCGCATGACGATCTGGGGCAACCACTCGGCAACGCAGTACCCGGACGTTGAACAGGCCCTGATTGGTGATACTGCCGCATCCGATCTCGTCGATAAGGCGTGGATCACCGACGAGTTCATTCCTGTCGTGCAGCAGCGCGGTGCGGCCATTATCAAGGCTCGTGGGGCGTCATCCGCTGCTTCGGCGGCGTCCGCGGCGATCGACCACATGCGTGACTGGACGCTGGGCACTCCTGATGATGACTGGGTGAGCATGGGGATTCCCGCTGACGGCAGCTATGGCATCGGGCCTGGAATTGTTTACTCTTATCCCGTGCGATGCAGCGGCGGGAATTACGAGATTGTCCAGGATCTCGCGATCAGCGACTTCAGCCGCGAACGCATGGAGGCAACCGAGGTTGAACTTCGTGAAGAACGTGCAGCCATCGAGAATTTGCTTTGATGTGACATCGCGCATGGCGCGACCCGTGACTCGATGATAGGGTTTGCCATGGCAGTTCACCCGTCCAGAGGTAAAGCTTTTGTCCAGTCTCCTAGTTAGTATTTTCTGGTTGCTGCTATTTGTTGGCGGCGGTATCTATCTCGCTTATCAGCGCGTCGACCTGCGCACTTCGACGATCGCGACAGGCCTCGCTCTGCTCGCCTACACCGTGTTTGGCGACGGTCATTGGCTTTGGTTGTTGTTCCTGTGGGCCGTGTTCGGCCTGATGATCATTCCCAATCTCATCGACCTGCGACGAGAGAAGCTTACCAAGCCGCTATTGGACATGTACCGCAAAATGTTGCCGTCGATGTCCGATACCGAGCGCGAGGCGCTCGAGGCCGGCAGTGTCTGGTGGGACGGCGAGCTGTTCTCGGGAATGCCCGAATGGGATCGGCTCATGTCATTCCCGGCACCCGAACTGTCGGAGGAAGAACAGGCATTCATCGACGGCCCTTGCGAAGAGCTGTGCCGGATGCTCGACGATTGGGACATTTGTCACGAACGCGCCGACATGCCGAAGGAAGTCTGGGACTACATCATCGAGAAGCGATTCTTTGCGATGATCATCCCGAAGCAGTACGGCGGTCTCGAGTTCTCGGCCTATGCCAATGCAATGGTCATCGCCAAGCTCGCGGGTCGCAGCGCTACAGCTTCGTCCACGATCGGTGTGCCCAATTCCCTGGGGCCGGCAGAACTTTTGTTGCACTACGGCACCGAGGATCAAAAGAAACACTACCTGCCAGGCCTGGCGGCCGGCACCGAAATACCTTGCTTCGCGCTAACGTCGCCTCAGGCAGGCTCCGACGCCGCTTCCCTGATTGATTCCGGCGTTGTCTGTAAGGGCAGCTGGCAGGGCAAGCAGATCGTCGGGATTCGACTCAACTGGGACAAGCGCTATATCACTCTCGCACCAGTAGCCACCGTACTCGGGCTCGCATTCAAGTTGTACGATCCGGACCGTCTAATCGGTGACAAGGACGAATACGGCATAACGGCGGCGTTGATCCCAACCGATCTGCCAGGGGTGACGGTCGGGCGACGCCATCACCCGCTGACGATCGCGTTTTTGAATGGCCCGACGACGGGCGAAGATGTATTCGTGCCGCTCGATTACATCATCGGCGGCCAGGAAATGGCGGGCAAAGGCTGGAAGATGCTTGTCGAGCTGCTGTCGGTCGGCCGCGCGATCACGTTGCCGTCGACGGCGGCGGGCGGCGGACAGGCGGCCAGCTACGCATCCGGTGCCTACGCAATGATCCGCAAACAGTTCAACGCACCGATCGCAAACTTTGAGGGCGTCGGCGAGGCGCTGACCCGCATTGCCGGCCATACCTACATAATGAACGCCGCGGTCTCGGTAACGGCGGGGGCGATCGACCAGGGTGAGAAGCCGGCCGTTCCGTCCGCAATACTCAAATATCACTGCACCGAGCTTGGCCGCAAAGTCGCCACGGACACGATGGATGTCCACGGCGGCAAGGCGATCTCGATGGGACCGAAAAACTACATCGGCCGTAGCTACATGGCGTCACCGATAGCGATCACTGTGGAGGGAGCCAACATCCTGACACGCAGCCTGATCATTTATGGTCAGGGCGCGATTCGTTGCCACCCGTTCGTATTGCCCGAGATGCAGGCCGCCAGTGATCCGGACAGCGACCGCGGCCTGCTCGAATTCGACAAGGCGCTGTTCGGCCACATCGGCTATGCCATTAGCAATCTCGCGCGTTCGTTCTTCCTGGCGCTGACGCACGCCAAGTTCAGCCGCGTGCCGTTGAATACGCCGACGCGTCGCTATTATCAGAACATAAATCGCTACAGCGCAGCGTTTGCACTCGCATCCGACTTTGCAATGTTGACGCTGGGCGGGGCGTTGAAAAAACGTGAATTGCTGTCAGCACGCCTCGGGGACGTGTTGAGTTCGATGTATCTCGCGTCCACCGTGTTGAAGCACTTCGAGAATCAGGGGAGGCGCGCGACGGATCTGCCGCTGGTCGAATGGTCGGTTCGCACGTTGATGTACCAGGCTCAAGAATCTTTGCACGCGTTCCTCAGAAATTTCCCGAACCGCTGGGTCGCGGTTTTCTTGCGCATCTTCATCTTTCCGCGCGGTAGAACCTATTCGGCGCCGTCGGATGAGCTCAGCCGCAAGGTCGTAGAGCTGATGACACGATCCGGGGAAGCGCGTGAGCGACTGAGTCATGACGTTTATACAACACTGGAGCCCGGCAATCCGCTTGGCCTACTGCAGGAAGCGCTCGAACTGGCCGAGAAATTCGTGCCGATGGAGCGCCGGCTCAGGCAGGCTCAGCGTGAAGGCCTGATACGCTCGAATTACCTTGGTACGCAGATCGGCGAGGCAGAACGCGCTGGAGTCATCAACAAGAATGAGGCTGCAGAGCTGTCTGATTATCACGAGAAGGTTTCCGCGCTGCTTGCGGTCGATGACTTTGCGCCGGAAGAGCTGCGGCGTTCTAGCGCTGAGCCAGCTTCGGCACCGTCGCGGGCCGCGAGCGATATGACAGGAAAGGTGACAAAAAAGAAAGTCGCGCCACGCAAGAAATCCGCGCGTAAGATGGCCGAGCGCAAGAAAACAGCGAAAAAAGCCACCTAACGATGACCTCAAAATCCGGGCCAATCTATGAAGTCACGTTCTTCATAGACCGGGATGTTGCTGAAGCATGTGATCTCTGGCTGGAAGACCATGTTCGCGCCTCACTTCGTGAACCCGGCATTGTCGATTGCAACAGTTTCTCGATTGCTGACGATGACGATGGACGCGCCCGACGCGTATGTCTGCACGTGCTCGAAAGTGACGCAGCGCTCGATGCTTTTCTCGATGGCAGGGGGACCGACATCGATACCGAACTCGTGGCGCGTTTTCCGCAGCAGGCATACTCGCAGGGGCGCGTGCTGCGCGAAGACCAGTCGCCCGACCTCGTGCCCGGCGCATCGCCCGATTGCCTCAACTGTGGCACCAAACTCAGGGGGCAGTACTGCGGCAACTGCGGCCAGCGTTCACGCAGCCGGCTAATCAGCCTTTGGGAACTGATTTCCGACGCTTTCGGCGATCTGTTCGAGATCGATTCGCGTCTGTGGCAGACGCTCATTCCTCTGTTGATACGACCGGGCCGTCTGACACACGACTATTTGCAGGGACGCCGTGCCCGTTACATGCCGCCATTTCGCATGTACCTGGTCTTAAGCCTGCTGTTTTTCGTCGTCGCGTTCTTCGACCCCCGCGAGGAACTGGGCCTTCTGTTCGAGCCGCAGCCCGAGGTCACGAGCGAAGAAGACATCAGCGAAGCCGTGCAGGAAGAACAGGAGATCCTCGACGACCTGGCTGAAGGCGGCATTATCAGCGGCATCGAGTCGCAGGATGACGTTGACATCGATACGGATAACTTCCGCATGGATTTCGACATCAGCGGCGATGACGATGACAGCGAATGCAACATCGATGCCTCCGATCTCGAGGACCTGCCAAAATGGCTTGCACGCCGTGTGACCGTGGAGCGCATGCAGCGCATCTGCGAGAGAACACAGCTCGATGACGGCCGCGCGCTCGTCGATAACCTGCTCGACAACATCCCGGCTGCGCTGATCGTCCTATTGCCGCTGATGGCTTTCGTGCTCAAGGTCCTGTACCCGCTGTCGAAGCGCTACTACGTCGAGCACCTGTTGTTCTTCGTGCACTTTCACGCGTTCTTCTTCCTGATATTGTCGCTACAGATCTTGTTTGCGCGACTGGCCGCCCTGCTGCGGATCCCGGAAGAATTAGCGATACTGACGCTGGTCATCACCTCGTTCTATGTGCCGGTTTACCTGTTTGTCTCGATGCGCCGTGTTTACGGGCAGGGCCGTACCGTCACGTTCCTCAAGTACGTTGTGTTGTTTATCGCCTACTTGCTCGGCTTCTTTGCGACGATGTTCGGTGCGTTGGCGATCGCCGCGTTTTCGATTTAGGCGCATTGTAGGGTGAGAATTGCGCCTCGAAGACTTACTATTGACAGATTCGACGCACACAACAAGGTTCGATCATGAGAAAAAAGCGACCATTACTGATCCTGCCCGGCTTTGCCGCGCTCGTCCTGGCCGAGGCATGTGCCCGGCAGGATGCCGAACCCACCGTCACGGCCGATCCAGCCTCGGACGCCGCGGAAGTGGCGGTTGTCGAGCAGCCCTCGGCGCCGCCGCCGCGGACCGTTTCCCCGGCGGGTGCCGCCGTATTTTTCATAACCCCGGCGGACGGCGATACGGTTCGCAACCCGGTAAGGGTGGAGTTCGGTATCGACGGCATGAGCGTTGCGCCCGCGGGCGTCAACCAGCCGCATTCAGGGCATCACCATCTGCTGGTAGACACGGACCCCCCGGATATGGGGCTGCCGGTCCCGGCGGATTCGAATCATATTCATTTTGGCGATGGCAGTACCTTTACGGAGCTGACGCTCGCGCCAGGCGAGCACACACTGCGATTATTGCTCGCCGATCACGCACATATTCCGCACAATCCGCCAGTAATGTCGGAGCCGATGACGATTACGGTCGAATAGATGGTTGAGAGACAGCGCCCGGACCACTAAAATCGCCGGGCTACCGGACATTCCCCATGACTCGATCCAGCAAAAACAAGAACATCGGCATCAGCGGCCTCGCCGCCTATATACCGCCATACCGGGTCTGGCTCGAGGACTGGTGTGACTGGACCGATAACCAGTGGCCGAAGATTCGCGAGGTCGTCGGCCGGAGTTTCCGGGTGCGCGGGCCCGATCAGAGCGTCTACACGATGGCGGCGACTGCGGTTATGCGGCTCATCGAGCAGTATGACGTTGACCCCTCACGCGTTAAGTTCCTGGGTCTCGGCACCGAGTCAAGCACCGATAACTCAGCCGGCGCGATCATCGTCAAAGGTATGGTCGATCGGGCGCTCGAGGCGCGCGGCAAACCGCCGATCGCCAGGAGCTGCGAAGTTCCTGAGTTCAAACATGCGTGCCTGGGTGGCGTCTACGGCATGAAAGGCGCAATTCGCCATCTTGCGCTGGACGGCGCCGGCGGGCAGGCTATCGTTGTTTGCGCAGACATCGCCGAGTACGCGCGAGGCTCGAGCGGTGAACCGACCCAGGGCGCCGGTGCCGTGGCCATGCTGCTCGAGGAAGATCCGCAGCTGGCAATTGTCGACCTTCCAGCCTCGGGCTCGGCGTCGGACTACCGCATCATGGATTTCCGCAAACCTATGTCGCGCTTTTGCGGACAGGACCGTTCCGAGACCCATCAGGTTCAGGACTTCCCGGTTTTCAACGGCAAGTACTCGACAACTTGCTACGTCGACGAAACCCTGCATGCATTGAATGACATGTACCGGAAGCGCAACCTGAACCCGGCCAGTTACCTGCGCTCACTCAAGACCATATTCATGCATCGGCCGTATCGCCGCATGCCGGAGACGGGCTGGGCCGTTTCTTATCTGTTTGCGATAAGTCACGGGAATGCCGAGGATCGCGCCGAACTCGCGTCGTACTGCTATGAGGCCGGCATCGACCCGGAGCAGCTTCGGGCAGAGATGCTCAGTAAGCCGGAGGTAGTTGCGCTCGCTGACCCCGAGCGGATGCAATATGAAGCTTACCCGCTGACGATGGCAGTACTACGCATATTCCGCGCATCGCGCCACTTTAGACGGGAAATTCTCGACAAGCTCGCGCTTGGCAGCGACACGATGCTCGATCTCGGCAATCTCTACACAGCGGCCTTGCCGGCCTGGATGGCCGCAGGATTTGAGCAGGCACTCGATGAAGACTCTTTGTCGCCAGGAGAGGAAGTATTGACTCTGGGCTACGGCAGCGGCGACGCCGCGGAAGTCATACCGTTCTTTGTGGCCGACGGCTGGCGGGATGCGACCGCGGCAATCGGTTTCGGTGACGTGATGCAGTTCGCTGTCGACCTCAACCGCGAGCAGTACATCGCGTTACACGATGGCCGCCATGCGGCAGGTCTGGACTTCTATGTTCCCAAGAATGAGTTCGTCATAGACTATGTCGGCCAGGCCGACGAGCGGCATTTCTCCGATCTGGGCATTGAGTATTACCGCTACGTCAGCTAGAGACGGCAGTAAGTTCGCAGCTGCTCCACGTGCTCGCTTTTAAGTGCCTGCCACTCCAACTTGAACCACGGCGTGAATATCGCCGGTGACACGGCAAATTCCTTGTCCAAATCGCCTGGCCGTACAAATCTGACCGCCGAGATTTCGTGCTCGTTTGGCTCTATCGGGCCGTCGATGGTGCCCAGGTACACGTGGCAAAGCTCATTCTCGGAACCTGCCTCGCCGAATTCAGCCCGGTAGTCGAACTTGTAGACAAACTCGAGAGACGACTCGATATGCAGTTCATCGTGCAGCCGCCGTCGCGTCGCCACCTGCATCGATTCTTTGCGTCGCGGATGACTGCAGATGCTGTTGGACCAGAAGCCGGGCCAAAGCCGTTTCGATGCGCTGCGCTTCTGCAACAGCAATTCGCCTTGCGTGTTGAAAAGGAACAGCGAAAACGCACGATGCAGCACCCCGCCATTGTTATGGCACTCGGCTTTGGACAGATACCCGGTTTCATTGTCATCAGCATCGACAAGGATCAGTTCCTCAGCCTCCGACGATACGATTTTGTGCGTACTCCCCACTCGCGATTCCCTTTGCCTAGGCCAGGCTTATAGTCTTGAAGCCTGCCGCACCAAGCGCGGCACAGACAGTATCGGCGGTTCCCGGACACAGCGCCACGATCGATCCGCCGCCGCCGGCTCCGGTGACTTTCGCACCAACGGCGCCGGCAGAGCGAGCGATGCTTACCATGCTATCCAGTTCCGCCGTCGAAACTTCTATCGCGTTCAACAGGCCGTGACAAATATTCATGAGCAAGCCCAGCTGTGAGTAATCTGCACCTGCGAGCGCGACGGCGCCAGACTGACTGAGCGCACCCATCTGATCGAATATCGCATCGTAATTCGATCGACTCCGATCACGCCGCGCCCGCACGCCCGCAACCTGTTCCATCGTGGGTCCCGATCTGTTGCTGCAGGCGATGACCAGCGGCGGGCGCTCGACCAGAGTCAGCTGCTCGAGTTGCGGTGCGTCGCCGTTGCGAAACAGCATTGCTTCGCCGTAAGTTGCGATCGTATTGTCCACACCGGAGGGCGTACCGTGCGCCAGCTTTTCACATGCGAACGCAATCGCGTTGATCCTCGCATCATCCAGTCCCAGCCCGAGCTCAACGCTGAACGCACGTGCAATCGCCACAGCGAACGCCGCTGAAGACCCCAGGCCCATCGCACGTGGCAGCATGGAGTGCAGGCGAATCGAGAAACGGGCATCCGCAATGCCGAGTTGCTTTTGAATCAGCGCCACGGCAGCGTCCATGCCGCTTGCGGCACCATAGTCAATCATCTGCGACACCTTCCACTCGGGCACGCTAAGCGTCGACTCTTGTCCACGCGCGGCAACGTCGGCAGTCACGGCATTCGCAATCGGCACAGCAAGGGCGTGCCTGCCATATACCACAGCGTGCTCACCCAATAGAATAACCTTGCCGGCCGCTGTCCCTGCGGGTGTCCCGCGCATACCCTGGGCTCGCTTCCCGGCAAGAATCTCGGCGGCTTTCCATACCTTGATCTCGCCACCGGCAATCAGTTCTTCGACGACATCGTCAAACAACTCAGCCGGGACACCGGCACTCGATGCGACACCGCGCGCGTGAAGCTTCATGTGCCCTTCTTGAATGCCACTTGTTGCCAGAGCCTTCAGCGCCGCGAAGTTCTGAGCCAGGCCCACCGCGGCCATCAGCTCCGCGAGTTCTCGCGCCGCTGAAGTACCGGCAATACGCAGTCCAAGGGACGCCCCCGCATTTGCATCGAGATTCCCGCCAACGACGCCGACTTTGAGCGGCACGGTTATTCTGCCGATCAAATCACCCTGTTCGTCAGCCGACCATGTCGCGAGCGGCAGGTACTGTCCCGTCGTTGCCGCGTACGCATGCGCTCCGGCCTCGATCGCTCGCCAGTCGTTGCCGGTCGCGATGGCCAGCGCATCGATGCCGTTCATAACGCCCTTATTGTGTGTCGCCGCTCTGTACGGATCGACGCCCGCAATATCGCTTGCCAGTATGATCTGATCGCGCACCGTCGCAGCCGCAATTTCCGGCGTCGCGAGATCATTGAGCCGGTAGCGAACGCTGGCCGTGACTAGCGCACGGTCCGCAAGGTTGGACAGGATCCGCAGCACGACCCTGCCGCCGCACATTTCGCTGATCCTCGGTGCAACCGTCTCGCAGATCGTGTTGACCAGGTTTGCCCCCATTGCGTCACACGTGTCGACAACGAGGTGCGCGACAACGACCTGCTCCCCGTCATCGAGATCGATGGATCGCAACTCGATGTCCCGCACGCCACCGCCCCTTTGACTCAGGCGCGGATGCACGGAGTTGGCAAGAGCAAGCAGTTCTTCTCGCCCGGCCTCGATCCGTTGAAGCGCAGAGACAACGTCGGGTATGTCGGCGATGTGAATCTGACCGACGAGCATTAGCTCCTCGCACCGCGACCTGAACCCGCCGCCTGCACGCGCCAACTGCGCCGCGCCGCTCGTGGCCGCGACAATCGAAGGCTCTTCAACAACCATCGGCACGATGTAATCACGGCCGTTGACAACGAAGTTCGGCGCGATTGCCAACGGCAGACCGAAAACGCCGACGACATTTTCGATCATTTTGTCGGCTGCTACAGGCAGCAGTGTGTGCCTGCCTTGACGTAATAGTTCGGCGTCGGCATCGCGCAACCAACCGAGGCGCTGCAGTTCGTCTATGCGCTCTGCGACGCTGAGTCGATAAAGGCCGCTGATTCGCGAGTCGCTCAAAGTTCCTCCCGCGCGACCCGCACGCCGCACAGGTCAATACCCATATCCATAGCACGGAAATTTGCCGGCAGCCCGGTGTCGACGAACGCCCGGATTGCAGCTGGGTCTTCGGCGAGAACAACACCGACATCGCCGCCACCGGCACCGCAGGGCTTGTAGACCAGTCCCGCGGCGTCCGCACTCGCAGTCAGCTCGCCATGCCCAGCATCGAATATGCCAAGTTCGTGGTCAACACTGAATTCTCGCAGCACTCTTGTGTAGTCACGGTACTCGTCGAGAATCGCTTTTGCCGTGCCATCGCGCCAGGCCTGGCTCATGCGCATCGCCGACTCCGCCAGCGCGGCGCGTGTTGGCCGCCTGTCGTACTTGCCGAGTTGCTCCAGTTTCGCTTTCGTGCCTGTGGACATGCCACTCCAGAGAAACGCATACGCGAGTCCATCCGGCCAGGCCAACTGTTCGGCTGGCCCGGCGCGCAGGCGGTACTCGATGAGACCGCCCGCCGAGCAGCAAGCGATGTCAGCGCCGCTGCCGAGGCCGCCTTGGAAGTGACGATGTGCGGCAAATGCAATGCTCGTCGCGTCCACGGTCGTTGCCACTACTTTGCAGAGCCCGGCCACCAACGCCACGGTCAAAGCCGCGCTCGAACCGATGCCAAATTTTGCGCCACTTCGAGGATCGAGAAACTCATTTGTATCGAGTTTGATCGACAGCGGTGTGTTGCATTGCATTTGCGCTGTGCGCCACACGTCGTTGACGAGCCTATACTCCTGCGCGCCGGACACCCACTCACAGTCACCGTTGCGATCTGTGAACCTTCCCGTGACGCTGCTGAATCCGGGTGCCGAAACCACGTGATGGTCACCCGCAGCTCGGTCGATGGTCACTCGTGCGCGTCGATCGACTGCCATGCAGATCGCCGGCGCACCATCGAGTACCGCGTACTCGCCGCACAGCACGAGCTTGCCGGGCGCACTAGCTGCAACTGGCGATGATGCGCTTGGCTCAGGCATCCGCGATTCGTGCTGCCCCGGCGCCGAGTCCACTGACGAGGATATCCTCGACGCCGTCGATATCTTCAAGGGAGTCACGCACGGCGGCTTCATCGGCCGTCTCGCAAACGGCTTTTAGCTGCGGCCCGGCATCAATTGTGAAGAATACGGCGACGCCGCGGGACTGCAATTCCCGAACCGCCTGCATGCATGCCAGTGTCGCACTGTTCCAGTAAACGACGGGCGGCCGTGACGCCCACATCACCGAGTGCATTTTCAGACAGTTGTGCTCCGAGATCGACGCAAGCAGAGAGAAGTCCCGCGAGGCTATTGCTGTTCTTGCCGCAGCGAGATCGTGCTCCTGCTGTTCGACCCAACGAGCAAAGAACGGCGAGGTCTTGCGACTGAGTTCCATCGCTGCCGTCGAACTGGTCGGTTTTTGCGCGACGGTCGTGACGGCCACAACGACCCTGAGCGGCCACTCGTGTGCGGGACGCAGGCAGCGCAGCGAAATGTCGCCGCCCGAATTCTCGAGTTCGACGAAGCCGCCGTATAGCGA
>JAOTUB010000078.1 GCA_029864095.1 Gammaproteobacteria bacterium
CTGATATTGAGCAGTTTAAAGACCGCCGATTGCATGCGCTGATCGTGAATACGGATCGAACCGCCACCCAGCTCCAATCCGTTGAGGGCCAAATCATAAGCCCGGGACAATGCATTGGCGGGATCAGCAAGCAAAGCATCCGGGTCGTCGTTGACCGGCGCTGTAAACGGATGGTGCAGCGGGTCCCAGGATTTTGTTTTGGGATCCTGCTCGAACATCGGGAAGTCCACAACCCAGACCGGTGCCCAGCCGTCCGCGACCAGGCCGCGGTCTTCTCCAAGCTTCACGCGCAGCGCTCCGAGTGCGTCGTTAACGACGCGCGCCTTGTCAGCCCCGAAGAAGATCAGGTCACCTGTTTTCGCGCCGGTGCGTTTCAGGATGCCGCTCACCGTGTCATCCGGCAGGAACTTCATGATGGGCGACTGCAGCCCGTCGCGACCTGCGTCGACATCATTGACCTTGATGTAAGCGAGGCCTTTTGCGCCGTAGCGCTTGACGAAATCCGTGTAGTCGTCGATAGCCTTGCGCGTCAGCTCGCTGCCGTTCGGCAGGCACAACGCCGCCACGCGACCATCGGGATCGGCTGCCGGCCCGGCAAATACCTTGAATTCGACCGAGTCCATCAGGTCGGACACCTCGATCAGTTGCAGGTCGATGCGCAGATCAGGCTTGTCAGATCCATAGCGCTGCAACGCATCCGCATAACTGATACGTGGAAATGGGGACGGCAGATCGACATCGAGCACCCTCTTGAACAAATGCCGGATCAGCCCTTCCATTTCTCCGGTAACGCCCGCCTCGTCGACGAAGCTCATTTCGACATCGAGTTGAGTGAATTCGGGTTGCCGATCAGCGCGCAGATCCTCATCACGGAAGCAACGCACGATCTGGTAGTAGCGATCGAGGCCGGACATCATGAGCAGCTGCTTGAACAGCTGCGGCGACTGCGGCAATGCGAAGAACTTGCCCGGATTCGTGCGGCTCGGAACGATGTAATCGCGGGCTCCTTCCGGCGTCGCCCGGGTCAGCATCGGTGTCTCGACGTCGACAAAGCCCTCGCCGTCCAGGAACTCACGCATCGCCATCGTTACTTTGTGCCGCAGGCGCAAATTGTTGAGCATGTCCTCGCGCCGCAGGTCGAGATAGCGATACTTGAGACGCAGCTCTTCGTTGGCCTGCTCGTCGTGATGGAATGGTGGCGTTTCGGAACGATTGAGGACGGTCAGCTCGTGTGCCAGTACTTCGACCTTGCCCGTCTTCATATTCGGGTTTATCGTGCCCTCGGGACGTTCTCTGACGCGTCCTTTGACGGCCAGAACGTACTCACCGCGAATACGCTCCGCCTCAGCAAAAATCTCTGGCCGATCGGGGTCGAAGACGACCTGCAACAGCCCGTCGCGATCGCGCAAATCGATGAAGATGACGCCGCCATGGTCGCGACGCCTGTGCACCCAACCACAGACCGCAACGTCCTGTCCGATCAGCGTTTCATCAACTTGTCCGCAATAGTGGCTGCGCATCGAAAGTTTCGACTATCCGGCCCAAAAAAGAGGCGGAATGGTACGGCTTGAGCCACGAATATACAACCGCCAGAGCGCCGGGCGTAACAACCGCGGCCGGGTTATAGCTTATCGGAAGTAAAGCGCAGCGCAGCGAACTCCCGGTAAGCGGGATCGAGACATGAAGATAAGTAATATCCCGGCCGCGGCTATTCCTCCGGCATTTTGAGCGGCAGTTCGGCAGTTTGCTGCTTCGACCACGTTGGTACGACCACGCCGAGCGACATGATGAGTTTGACTGCTTCGTCCACTTCCATGTCCAGTTCGATCGCGTCTTTCTTTGGCAGGATTATGATAAAGCCCGACGTTGGATTCGGTGTGGTCGGGACGAAGCAACAAACGACCTCCTCGCCCGTGCGGCCCTGAATTTCACCAATGTCAGACGCGGTCTGAAACGTCAGAGAATAGATTCCTTTGCGGGGGTACTCGACCAGCAGGACTTTGCTGAATGCACTGCCAGTATCCGAGAACACGATCTCCGCGAAGTTTTTGGCCGCGGAGTAGATGGAACGAACGATCGGAATGCGTTCCATTAGCGACTCCCAGCCGCCAACAATGCTGCGCCCGACAAAGTTCGCGGCCAACAAGCCGGTAAGCAGCACGACGATGATCGTCAGGATGACACCAAGCCCCGGGATAGCCACGCCGAGCCATGCTTCCGGTCGAAATCCCTCTGGCAACAGCCTGAGCGACCGGTCCATGAGACCGACAAGAAACCGCAACAAGAAATACGTAATGCCCAGCGGCAACCACACGAGGATGCCCGCAACCAAATAACGACGCAGACGTTTCATCATCAGGTATCTGCCTTGGTCTTCTTTTTTTCGGTCGGCTCCGGCTTCGCCTTGTCGCCACTCTTGTCGGTCGGCTCCGGCTTCGCCTTGTCGCCACTCTTGTCGGTCGTCTCTTTGTCTTTCGACTTCGACGGTTCCAATTCACCGTGCAGATTACGCTGATTGTCCTTTTTGAAGTCAGTTTCGTACCAGCCTGAACCTTTCAACCGAAAACGCGGAGCGGACAGCAACCGCTTCAGGCCGGGCTTGCCGCACGCAGGGCAATCCACAAGTGGAGCGTCCGCAATCTTTTGCAGCGCATCGAGCGTGTGATTACATTCGTGACAGGCATACTCGTAAATCGGCATGCACGTAACTCCTTGGGTTTCGCGGATTATAGTAGTAGCCCGCCCCCAGCGGGCGAATTAACTATGCCGCATTCTGGAAATCGAGGCGATTATCCGCTACGCCTACCTCGATGACATCGCCGGGCTTGAACTTGCCCTGTAGAATCTCCTGCGCCAGCGGATTCTCAACCTGCTGCTGAATCGCACGTTTCAGCGGACGCGCGCCGTAGACCGGGTCGAATCCGGCTTCGGCAAGCTTGTCCCGAGCAGCATCCGACAACGTGATACGCATGTCGCGATCAGCAAGACGATCGTGCAGATAGCCGAGCTGAATGTCGACAATCAATCGTATGTGCTCGCGGCTGAGCGGGTGGAATACAACCACGTCATCGACACGATTGATGAATTCGGGCCGAAAATGTGTGCCGACCACGTCCATCACGGCGGACTTCATTTCGTCGTATTTTTCCTCGCCCGCCAGCTCCTGAATCATCTGCGAACCGAGGTTCGACGTCATGACAATAACGGCGTTACGAAAATCGACTGTGCGGCCATGGCCGTCAGTCAGCCGTCCGTCATCGAGAACCTGCAGCAGCACGTTGAACACGTCGGGATGTGCTTTCTCGACTTCGTCGAGCAAGATCACCGAGTAGGGGCGGCGCCGAACAGCCTCGGTCAGGTAACCGCCTTCTTCGTAGCCCACGTATCCGGGCGGGGCGCCAATCAACCGGGCAACGGAGTGCTTTTCCATAAACTCCGACATATCGAGGCGCACCATCGCATCGTCCGTATCGAACAGGAAGTTCGCGAGCGCCTTCGTGAGTTCCGTCTTGCCCACGCCGGTCGGTCCAAGGAACAGGAACGAGCCGATCGGCCTTCTCGGATCTGATAGGCCGGCGCGCGAGCGGCGAATCGCATTTGCAACAACCGTTACGGCCTCGTCCTGGCCGACAACGCGCTTCTGCACCTCGGTCTCCATCTGCAGAAGTTTCTCCTTCTCGCCCTCAAGCATCTTTGAGACCGGGATACCGGTCCACTTGGAGACAATTTCGGCAACTTCCTCGTCGGTCACGTTATTGCGCAGCAAGGTGGTTTCCCTGCCTTCAGCCCGCACGGCCTCTGCTAGCTGCTTTTCGAGTTCGGGAATCCTCCCATACTGCAATTCTGACATGCGCGCGAGGTCGTTGGCGCGATTAGCAGTTTCGAACTCCAGACGCGCGCGCTCGAGCTCTTCCTTAATATGCGTTGCGCCCTGCATGGCGGCCTTTTCAGCCTTCCACACGTCCTCGAGGTCGGCAAATTCCCTCTCGAGGTCGCCGAGCTGCGTCTCGATGTCATCGAGCCGCTTGCGTGATGCCTCGTCGGACTCCTTCTTCAGTGCCTCACGTTCGATCTTGAGTTGAATGATGCGCCGCTCGAGCCGGTCCATCGCCTCGGGTTTCGAATCGATCTCGATACGAATGCGCGACGCCGCTTCGTCGATCAGATCGATCGCTTTATCGGGAAGCTGGCGGTCGCTGATGTAGCGATGCGACAGCGTCGCAGCAGCTACGATGGCGGGATCCGTGATTTCGACGCCATGATGAACCTCATAGCGCTCCTTGAGTCCGCGCAGAATTGCGATCGTGTCCTCGACCGTCGGCTCTTCGATCAGCACTTTCTGGAAACGGCGTTCAAGCGCTGCATCTTTTTCGAGGTACTTGCGATATTCGTCGAGTGTCGTCGCACCGACGCAGTGCAGCTCACCGCGCGCGAGCGCCGGCTTGAGCATATTGCCGGCGTCCATCGAGCCCTCTGCCTTGCCAGCGCCAACCATCGTGTGCAGCTCGTCGATGAACAGAATGATCTGACCTTCCTGCTTCGAAAGGTCGCTCAATACGGCTTTGAGACGTTCCTCAAACTCACCGCGAAATTTTGCGCCGGCAATCAATGCGCCCATGTCGAGCGACAAGATCCGCTTGCCGCGCAGTCCTTCGGGGACCTCGTTGTTCACGATGCGCTGCGCGAGTCCCTCAATAATTGCAGTCTTGCCGACACCGGGCTCGCCAATCAACACTGGATTGTTCTTTGTGCGACGCTGCAGAATCTGGATCGTGCGTCTAATCTCATCGTCGCGACCGACAATCGGATCGAGCTTGCCCTGCTCGGCGCGCTCCGTCAGGTCAATTGTGAACTTCTCGAGTGCCTGACGCGTGTCCTCGGCATTCGGATCATTAACCTGCTGTCCGCCACGCAGCTCCTCGATCGACTTTTCGATCGCGCCACGTACGCCCCCCGCTTGCTCCATTATCGGTAACAGCGGTGACTTGGCATCCATAGCCGCCAACACGAACAGTTCGCTCGAGATGTACTGGTCATTGCGTTCCTGCGCGAGCTTGTCTGTGATATTGAACAGTTTGCTCAGGTCGTTGCCGATGTGCACATCACCACCGGCGCCCTCGACCTTGGGCAGGCGATCGACCGCGTCACCCAGCTGCGAACGAAGCAAATTGACGTTCACACCCGATTTCGTCAGCAACCCGCGCACGGTGCCACCCTGCTGATCGAGCAGCGCAACCATCACATGTGCCGGCGCGATGAACTGGTGATCCTGGCCGACAGCCAGAGACTGCGCCTCGGCGAGCGCCAACTGAAATTTGCTGGTCAGTTTATCCAAACGCATTGAAACCCCTTCACTCCCGGTCCCCGGGTGTCAATAAGTCACCCTGAAATGACGGCACGCTCGCCATTTTCAAGGGAGTTTTTGGCTAGCTGCGGCGAAAAATGAAGCTGTACAGCCGCCCTGTCTCGCGGTCCCGGCGGTATGAGTAGAAGCGCTTCGCGTCCGTGAAGGTGCACAGGCCGCCGCCAAAGATGCTGGCGACGCCGCCTCCGGCCAGACGCTGCGTGGCCAGCAGATAAAGATCGGCCTGCCAGCGGCCACGTTCATTTGCCACAAAAGCCGCCGCGGAATCCGGACTGCTCGCAAGAAACGCTGCCCGTACTTCGCCGCCCACTTCGAAGGCAGGCTGGGAAATCGCCGGCCCAAGCCAGGCCAATATGTCTTCGGGCCGTGTCGCCATCGCGGCCAGCGTCTGTTCGATGACGCCAGCGGCCAGGCCGCGCCAGCCGCCGTGCACGGCGGCGATTTCTGTCCCGTCAGTCGAGCACAGGAGAATGGGCAGACAGTCGGCCGTACGCACGGCGCAGATGGCGCCGGCACAATCGGCAGTGATGGCGTCAGCTTCTGGCGGCCCGGCGCTGAAGTCCTCCGATCCATAGCGAACCACCCGTGCGCCGTGTACCTGCTTGAGCCACTGTGGCTGTGCCGGCAGGGCGTAGGTACTATCTCGCGGTATTGTCCCTGCAACCACGCGGCTGGGGGCGGGCCAGTCTGCCCGGATCCAGTCCGTCGTCATTTGGCATCCCGGCGCAATACGTCCAGCAGCATCCCGAAATCGGCCGGCGGCGCGACCTCGAAACTCAGTGCCTCGCCACTTCCCGGGTGGACGAACTCAAGTTTCGTTGCGTGCAGGGCCTGCCGCCGGAAACGCCGCAACGTGGCGACGAGGTCGTCGCTCGCACCTGCAGGCAACGCCAGACGTCCGCCGTACACGGGATCACCAAGCAATGCATGCCGGCGGTGCGCAAAATGCACCCGAATCTGATGCGTCCGGCCCGTCTCGAGCTTCACCTTTATGTAGGTGTGTGCGGCGAAGCGCTCGAGGACCGTGTAATGCGTAACGGCCGGCTTGCCGTCGTCGCGCACACTCATGCGTTTGCGGTCCACGCGATGCCGCCCGATCGGCGCATCGATCCGGCCGCCGCCGGTCAGAACCCCGTTGCACACGGCCAGGTAGAAACGTGCAATATCCCGGTTTGCCAACAGGCGAACAAGCGCCGTATGCGCTGCCAGCGTCTTGCCAATCAGCAGCAAGCCACTGGTGTCCTTGTCGAGACGATGGATGATGCCGGCGCGCGGCAGTTCCTCGAGCTGAGGCGCGTGGTGCAGCAGTCCGTTCAGCAGCGTTCCACCCGCGTTGCCAGCGCCAGGGTGCACAACCAGTCCTGCCGGTTTGTTGATCACGATGAGGGAATCATCCTCGTGGACAACGTTCAGGGCGATCGGCTCGGGTTCCGCCGCCACGTTGACCACGGGCTCCGCCTGCAGCGTGACCTGCTCGCCGCCCAGCACGGCATCCCTGGGACGCGGACTGACCCCGTCGACGCTGATCGCGCCGTCGAGCAGCCAGGCCTTGAGCCGGCTCCGCGAATACTCCGGAAACAACTTGGCCAGGGCCTGGTCCAATCGTTGGCCAGCAAGTTCAATCGGAATCGTCTTTGTTGTCGGGTCCGCGCTCATCGTAACGCCAAGTCTACGGTATACTCGCCGACTTGGCCGACCCCGGGGTTCTACCAAACCTTCGGCAAAGGCGGCAAACGGAACAATACCGCTGCATGAAAATCGGAAAAGACATCAGAATATTGCTTTTGCGCGCGCGCCATATGCTGCGGGTTGCTGTCGTTTTGGCAGTGATGGCTGTTGCGGCCGCTTGCGCAGGCAACGACGAGCAGGAGACGGCTGTCGACGACGTGGCAGACGCGTACGAGCAAGCGAAACTGGCCGTCGAACGCGGGAACTACCGCCGCGGGATTCTGATTTTCGAGGCGATCCAAGCTCGCTATCCGTTCAGTGAACTGAGCCGGCAAATCCAGCTCGAGCTCATGTACGCGTATTACAAGTCAAACCAAAATGAACAAGCGATTGAGGCGGCCGACACCTTCATGCGCGAGAATCCGATCCATCCGAATGTCGACTATGCGCTCTACATCAAAGCGCTTGCCTACTTCGAGGATGAAGCTGGTTTTCTGGAGCGCCGCTTCAATAAAGACGTATCGGAGCGGCCACCGAATGAAGTCGCTGAATCGTATTCAGCGCTGCGCCGCCTTGTGGATCGCTATCCGGCCAGCCCGTATGCGCCGGATGCCGAGCAGCGCATGGTGTATCTGAAAAATCGTTTGGCCAAGTATGAAAATCATGTCGCCGACTATTATCTGCGTCGCGGCGCTTATGTCGCGGCGTTGAATCGCGCCAAGAACGCCCTTGAAGAGTACAACGGCTCGGCAAGCAACGCCGAGTCGCTGCGAATCATGGTGGCTGCCTACGAAGCGCTCGGCATGGACGATCTTGCCGGCGATGCCAGGCGCGTCCTCGAGCTGAATTTTCCGGGTGAGAGTTAGCCTGGAAATCGATAGCCCGACGTAATCGGGTAGCGCCAGTCGCGGCCGAAGGCACGGCTGCTGATGCGAATGCCCGGAGGCGCCTGGCGCCGTTTGTACTCGTTCCGCTGCACCATCTCCAACACCCGGATCACCGTTTCGCGCTCGAAACCGCGCGCCGTGATTTCCTCGACGGACAGGTCTTTTTCAATGAATGCTTCCAGGATCGGGTCGAGAACATCATAGGCGGGCAGCGAATCGCTGTCTTTCTGCCCGGCACGCAGTTCCGCGGAGGGCTCTCGAGTAATAACCCGGTCGGGGATGACCTCGCCCAGCGTGTTGCGATACCGCGCAAGCCTATACACAAGCGTCTTGCTACAGTCCTTGATGGGTGCGAATCCGCCCGCCATGTCACCATACAGCGTGGCATAACCCACAGCCATTTCACTCTTGTTGCCCGTTGTCAGAAGCATTCTGCCTGTCTTGTTCGAGATCGCCATAAGCAGAATGCCACGCACCCTTGCCTGTATGTTCTCTTCGGTCACGTTTTCTTCACGGCCTGCAAAGACTGCCTTGAGCTGCCCCAGCGTCGCGTCATAGATCGGCGCAATTGGAATGACGTCGTAGCGGACGCCCAGCGTGGCTGCCTGTTTGGCGGCATCCTCCTGGCTCATTGTCGACGTATAACGAAACGGCATCATGACCACACGTACCCGATCCGGCCCAAGTGCGTCGTGTGCTATCGCCAGCACCAGCGCGGAGTCAATTCCTCCTGACAAGCCGATCACGACACCTGGAAAACCATGCTTGTCGACGTAGTCTCGGGTACCGCTGATCAGCGCGCGATAAACGCTTTCTTCAGTCGAAAGTTGCGCGGTAATCGGACCCGACAGTGGCTCGATGCCGGAAGCGCTGGCCGACAACACGATCTCGTGCAGACCTTCATCGAACGCGGGTGCGCGGCCGCGAATCTCGCCGCTGGCGTCCATGACAAAGCTGCCGCCGTCGAACACGAGTTCGTCCTGACCACCAACCATGTTCAGGTACAGCACTGGAATGCGGGACTCTGCAATCCTGAGCCGCACTGCGTCTTCTCGCCGCTGCTGCGAATTCAGCTCATAGGGTGAGCCGTTGATTGTAATAATGCATTCAGCTCCGGCCGCGCGCGCCGCTGCAATCGGTCCGGGCTGCCAGACATCTTCGCAGATCGTCAGCCCGATCCCGATGCCTTTCAGCCGAAATACCGCAGCATTCTTGCCGGCCGTGAAATAGCGTTTCTCATCGAACACACGATAATTCGGCAACAGGTGCTTGCGGTATGCGCAAAGGGCCTCGCCGTCAGAAAACACCGCGCCGCTGTTGTAGATTTGCTCGTCGGCATATTCGGGAAAACCGATGAGCACGGCAATGCCGCGGATCGATTCGCGGATCTCTGCCACGGCCTGCTCGGTTCGTATGCGCAACCCCGCGTGAAACAAGAGGTCTTCGGGCGGATAACCGCAAACGCTGAGTTCCGGAAAAACGACCAGATCAGCCTGCATCTCATCGCGCGCCCGGACGGCATACTCGATAATTTTCGCCGTATTGCCCGCAATGTCGCCAACGGCAAGGTCGATCTGGGCCAGGGCGACTTTGACTGTGTTGTTCATCACTGTACCGACGCCTCGCGTCCCGAATTAGCTATCGAGAACCTCCAGCATCTTGCTGCCGAGTTCAGCCGGCGACCGCACGGTTACCACCCCAGCCGCGTCCAGTGCCTTGAACTTGTCCGCCGCAGTGCCTTTGCCACCCGCAACGATGGCGCCAGCGTGACCCATGCGTTTTCCAGGCGGCGCCGTAACGCCGGCGATATAGGCGACGACCGGCTTGGAAACGTTTGATTCTATGAATTCGGCTGCTGCCTCCTCGTCCGTGCCACCGATCTCGCCGACCATTATTACACCGTCGGTGTCAGGGTCCGCCTCAAACAATTCGAGGCAATCGATGAAATTCATGCCGCGCACCGGATCACCGCCGATACCGATACAGGTCGTTTGTCCCAATTCGTTGATCGTCGTTTGATAAACGGCCTCGTAGGTCAAGGTGCCCGATCTCGAGACAACGCCAATGCGTCCTGGCATATGTATGAAGCCTGGCATGATGCCGATCTTGCACTGCTCCGGAGTAATGATGCCCGGGCAGTTCGGGCCGATCAGACGGCAGTCGTAGTCACGCAAGGCTGACTTGACCTTGACCATGTCGAGTACCGGAATGCCCTCGGTGATGCAGACGACGAGCTTCACGCCGGAGTCAGCCGCTTCAAGAATCGCGTCGGCGGCGAAAGGCGGCGGCACCAGAACCATGCTGACATCAGCGCCAGTCTGCTCCACAGCCGCACGCATCGTGTTGAATACGGGCACGCCAAGATGTTCGGCGCCACCACGACCCGGCGTTACGCCCGCCACCACCTGTGTGCCATAGTCGATACACTGCTCGGTGTGAAATGTCCCCTGGCTTCCGGTAATGCCCTGGCAGACGATCTTGCTGTTCTTGTCGACGAGAATACTCATGTTAGCTCTCTGTCAGGTCGCTGCTGCGACCACCTTCTTCGCGGCATCGGTGAGGTCTTCGGCTGCAATAATGTCGAGCCCGCTGCTAGCGAGCAGCGCGCGGCCTTTGCCGACGTTGGTACCCTCCAGACGAACAACGACAGGGACACTGACACCAACGTCCTTGACTGCCGAAATGATGCCCTCGGCGATCAGATCACAGCGAACAATGCCACCGAAAATATTGACAAGTATCGCCGTGACATTTGTGTTAGAGAGAATTAGCTTGAAAGCTTCGGCAACGCGTTCTTTGGTCGCACCACCACCCACGTCAAGGAAGTTAGCGGGCTCACCACCATGCAGCTTGATCAGATCCATCGTCGCCATCGCAAGCCCGGCACCGTTGACCATGCACGCAATATCGCCTTCGAGCGAAACGTAGTTCAGATCGTGAGCCGCTGCCTCGCGTTCTTTGTCGTCTTCCTGAGTGACGTCACGCAGCTCTACGAGCCTCTGTTGCCGGTACAACGCATTGCCGTCGATATTGATTTTTGCATCAAGTGCGACAATGTCCCCGGCCTTTGTGACGATTAACGGATTGACTTCAACGAGACTCGCATCTGTCTCGGTATAGAGTCTGTACATCCGTTTGATCAGGTCACCGAACTGACGCATTTGCATCTTGTCGAGCTCGAGACCGAACGCCAGTTGCCGCGCCTGATAGTCCTGCAACCCGGCATCGGGCGCGATACTTATCGTAAAAATCTTTTCCGGCGTTTTGGCTGCAACCTGCTCGATATCCATACCGCCTGCGGCGGAGGCGATGAACGCGACGCGACTGACTTCCCGGTCTACGAGCATCGACAAGTAGAGTTCGCGGTCGATTTGGGATCCTTCCTCAACGTAGACGACATTGACGGGCAAGCCCTCTGGACCGGATTGATGTGTGACCAGCCGTCGGCCAAGCATGGCTTCGGCATATTCGTGAACCTCGTCCCGGGTGCGGGCGAGCTTGACGCCTCCCGCCTTGCCGCGCCCACCGGCGTGAACCTGGGCCTTTACAACCCAGAGATTCCCGCTCAGCTCCTTGGCCGCGTCGAGCGCCGCATTCGGACTTTTTGCCGGTATCCCCCGCGGCACCGGTATGCCGTATTCGGCAAACAGTCGTTTCGATTGGTACTCGTGCAGATTCATTGGATGAGCAGTCTGTGGCGTGCACAACGGCGCACAAAATCGTGCACATTCTGGAGCAAAGCACGAGTCGACGCAAAGTGGATTTAGGCCGCAATGAAGCCTGCCTTCGTCTACAATCGGCGCAACCCATAGCACAGGCGGTCGATTTTGGGCAGAGAGCAGCGGTGAATAAAGCGACGACGGAAAGCTTTGGCCGGCAGACAATGCGTCAAAGCCGCGAAGCATTGCTGCAGCGTGCGATCGAGGAGCCCGACCTGACGTGGCGCGTGCTCGGCACGCTGAACACGTTCCGCGCGTTGATCGCTGTCGTCCTGCTGATACTTTTCTTTGCGCGGGCCGAGCCACGGGTCTTCGGCGACGAGTCTCCGACGCTGTTCTGGGTTACGGCCGCTGCCTACCTGATTTTCGCCATTCTCGCCGCGATTGCGCTGCGGCGACGCTGGATTGCGGTCGATATCCAAGCTGCATCTCAATTACTTTTCGACATCGGCGCCATTGTCATTCTGATGCATGCCAGCGGCGGCATTTCGAGCGGGCTTGGCGGCTTGCTGATCGTTTTTGTCGGTGCCGGAAGCCTGGTGCTCCCGATCCAGTATCCGACGGTCCTGGCTGCCGTGGCCACGTTCGCAATACTCGGCGAACAGGTGTTCTCGCAACTCGGTGGCGGTTCTGCGCCCAATTACCCGGCCGCGGGTATCCTGAGCGCTGTCATTTTCGCGATGGCGCTTGCGACAAGACCGCTGGGGCGACGTATTCATGCCAGCGAGGCGTTGGCACGGCAGCGCGGTGTCGACCTGCAGAACCTCTCGGAGCTCAACGAGTACATCGTGCAACACCTGCGCGAGAGCATCGTTGTCATCGACGCCGATGACCGGATCCGGCTGAGCAACGCGTCGGCAATGCAGCTACTCAGGGCGTCGCAGCCCGTGGCCGGTCTGCCGCTGCGCAACGTGTTTGAGCCGCTTGACGATTACCTGCGAGAGTGGCGCCTCAACCCTGGCCAGTCTGCCCATCATGAATTCACGGTCATTACATCTGGAGATAATGTGCGCATCACGGCGCACCTGGCGCCACTTGGCAAAGATGGTGTGCGTGGCGGACCGGTACTCGTTTTTCTCGAGGATGCCAGCGTTATGAACGAGCGTGTACAACAATCGAAGCTCGCTTCGTTGGGCCGCCTGAGCGCCAGTATCGCACACGAGATCCGCAACCCAGTTGGCGCGATGAGCCATGCGGCGCAGCTGCTGCGCGAGTCGGTTGGCCTTTCCGAAGATGACAAACGCCTGACCGAGATTATCGAGTCGCACTCCGGCCGCGTCAGCCACATCATCGAAAATATTCTGCAGCTGTCACGGCGCGAATCGAGCCGTCCTGAAATCTTGTTGCTGAAGCCGTGGCTGGAAGATTTCGCGCAGGAGTTTTCGCGCACACTTGAACTTCAGGAAGGCGAGCTCGCAGTTGCGCCAGTGCCTGAGGATCTTGATATCAGGATGGACCGGTCGCACCTGCGCCAGGTGCTTTGGAATCTTTGCGACAATGCCGTCAAGTATGCGAGCGAGACAGGTGGCATACTCGTGGAAATTCAGGCGGATCGCATGCAGGGACATGGTCGGCCGTATGTTGAAGTTCTCGATCACGGTCTTGGCATCGACGCGTCCACCGCCGACAAGATGTTCGAGCCTTTCTACACGGAGCGGGCAGGCGGTACCGGACTCGGTCTGTACATTTCACGGGAACTGTGCGAACTGAATCGCGCGACTCTGCTGCACATTGACCGGCCCGGCGGAGGCAGTATCTTCCGTATTGTCTTTGCCGATCCGGATCGCTGGGAAGCCGAATAAGGCCATGAGTGAACCTCTTGCACTTGTTATTGATGACGAACCCGATATCTGCGAACTGCTATCGCTGACGCTTGGGCGCATGGACATTCGGACCGAAACAGCAATGAATGTCGCCGGCGCCAAACAACTGCTCGGCAGCAAGCAGTTCGACCTTTGTCTGACCGACATGCGTCTGCCTGACGGGGACGGACTCGAACTCGTCGAGTGGATGCAAAGCAACGCCGCAGACGTACCGGTGGCCGTAATTACGGCGCACGGTAATGTTGAAACTGCTGTGCAGGCACTGAAGCTGGGTGCATTCGACTTTATTTCGAAACCGCTCGACCTCAATAATCTCAGGAATATTGTCGAGACCGCGCTCAAGGTGGACAAGCCCAGGGAACAGCAATCGCGTTTGCAGGGTGACTCGATGCCGATGCGCGAATTGCGCGAAATGATCGACAAAGTCGCTCGATCACAGGCCCCAGTGCACATATCCGGGGAATCCGGGACCGGCAAGGAACTGGTAGCGCGCTTGATACACGAAAGCGGACCGCGCGCAGATGGCCCATTTGTGCCCGTGAACTGCGGCGCCATTCCGGCAGAACTCATGGAAAGCGAGTTCTTTGGCCATCGCAAAGGCAGTTTCACAGGTGCCGTCAGGGACAAAGTCGGTCTTGTCCAAAGCGCTGACGCCGGAACCCTGTTCCTCGATGAAATCGCCGATCTACCGCTGGCTATGCAGGTCAAGTTGCTGCGTGTAATTCAAGAGAAAACCGTTCGTCCGGTCGGCGCTTCGCAGGAGGAGCCAGCCAACGCCAGAATATTATCCGCGACGCATAAGAAACTCGGGAAATTGGTAGCGACCGGGGAGTTTCGCGAGGACCTTTACTACCGCATCAATGTAATCGAATTGCCGGTTCCGGCACTGCGCGAAAGGGGTGACGATGTCGTGATGCTTGCCGAGCACATACTCGGCAAGCTCAGCTCGAAAATCACGCTGGATGACAGCGCCAGGATGGCGCTGCTGACTTACCCATTTCCGGGCAATGTCCGCGAGCTCGAAAACCTGCTCGAGCGCGCAGTGACGCTGTGCACGAGCGGCACGATTTCGGCATCCGACCTCAACTTGCAGCCTGCGGCGGAGAATGGGGAGAGCTCGGCCACATTCACGAGCACAGACCTCGGCAATCAGGTCGAGGACGTGCAGCGTCAGGCGATCATCGAGGCTCTCGAGAAGACCCGGTACAACAAGACCGCTGCCGCGAAGCTACTCGGCCTGACATTTCGGCAGCTGCGCTATCGCATCAAGAAGCTCGGTATCGAGTGACATAAGCACCGTCTTGCATCGCCGACGTAGCCGACAATAACTGTCACTTTGTGACAAATCGTGACCAACCTGCGGGAGAAACGCGGCATGGACGACGCGAACAAACGACTCTCAACTTCATGATATATCTAATTAAAACAAAAAGTTAAACGCATTTCGCATATTTTGGCACGAGCCTTGCTTTATATCAGGTACGGGCAGGTATGCCGTCTAGTCACAATACTCATTTTCATGGAGAAAAGAGCAATGAAGAAGCAACAAGGTTTTACGCTTATCGAACTGATGATCGTTGTCGCGATTATCGGTATTCTGGCGGCTATCGCCATTCCCGCGTACCAGGACTACACAATCCGCGCCCAGGTTTCTGAAGGCCTGAACCTGTCGGGTGGTGCCAAAGCTGCAGTCACTGAGTTCTACCAGGACAGCGGTGACCTCGCTACGGACAATAATGAAGCCGGACTGGAAGCTCCTGGCGCAATCGTCGGCAAGTACGTGACCTCGGTTGGCGTTGGTACTGACGGCAGCGGCAATGCCGGCGAAATTCAGGTTACCTACGGTGGTGACGTGAACGCGGCTATCAACGGCGATACTCTGGTTCTGACGCCGGACACGACGAACGCTGGCAGTGTCGTCTGGGTTTGCTCGAGCGCTGATCTGGCGCCCAAGCACCTTCCGGCTGCTTGCCGACCGTAAGATTTCAATTGGGCTTTATGGCTCAGATAGGAAGTCGAAAAAGCCCCGGCCTGTCCGGGGCTTTTTTTTGCCCTCGCGGCAGCACGACAAGCATATCGTGAACTGCGTC
>JAOTUB010000079.1 GCA_029864095.1 Gammaproteobacteria bacterium
CTTTGCTTATAAGATTCGCCTGCGGCAGATCGCCCCTCAAAAGGACAGCATCGTGATCATGAAGAGTGATATCGAGATTGCACGGGCAGCGCAGATTCGCCCAATCAGCGAAATCGCGGCCAAGCTTGGAATTCCCCCGGAGTCGTTGATTCCCTATGGCCACGACAAGGCAAAAATCGATGCGGACTTCATCAAGTCTGTTGGCGACAAAAAAGACGGCAGGCTGATCCTTGTGACGGCGGTATCGCCGACCCCGGCCGGCGAAGGCAAGACGACGACGACCGTGGGTCTCGGCGACGGCCTCAACAGGATCGGCAAGAATGCGGTGATTTGCCTGCGCGAACCCAGTCTGGGGCCGTGTTTCGGCATGAAAGGCGGGGCGGCTGGCGGTGGCTACGCCCAGGTCGTGCCGATGACCGATATCAATCTGCATTTTACGGGCGACTTTCACGCGATCGGTGCCGCGCACAATCTGCTCTCAGCGCTGATCGATAACCACATGCACTGGGAGAATCAACTCAATATTGATCCGCGTCGGGTAACCTGGCGCCGGGTCGTCGACATGAACGATCGGGCGCTGCGGTCGATTACTTCGGGACTGGGTGGCTATTACAACGGCGTCGTACGTGAAGCCGGATTCGATATTACGGTGGCGTCCGAGATCATGGCGATTTTTTGTCTTACCACGGATCTCGAGGATCTCGAAAATCGCCTTGGCAACATCGTCCTCGGCTATACGCGTAGCAATGAACCGGTGACGGTCCGCGAACTTAGCGCGCAGGGCGCGATGACAGCATTGCTCCGGGACGCATTGCAGCCGAATCTTGTGCAGACCATGGAAAACAACCCCGCATTTATGCACGGCGGTCCGTTCGCGAATATCGCGCACGGCTGCAACTCGGTCATGGCAACCTGTACGGCTCTCAAACTCGGAGACTATGTTGTCACTGAGGCAGGATTCGGGGCGGATCTCGGCGCCGAGAAGTTCTTCAACATCAAATGTCGCAAGGCCGGCCTCAAGCCGGACGCGGTGGTGCTGGTCGCGACGATCAAGGCGCTCAAGATGCACGGTGGTGTGGCCAGGGAAAATCTGGGTCAGGAGAATGTCGAGGCTCTCAAGGCCGGCCTCAAGAACATGGGCAGACATCTGCGTAATCTGGCACAGTTTGGCGTCCCGACTGTCGTTGGGGTGAATCGCTACACAGCTGATACGGACGCGGAAGTCGATATTGTCAACGAGTATTGCGAGACCTTTGGCGTGCATGCAGTGAACTGTACGCACTGGGCGGATGGCGGTGCCGGCGCAACCGAACTCGCAGAACGGGTTGCCGAACTGGCCGACAGCGGTGCGGCGCAGTTTCGAACTCTCTATTCGGATGAGCTGTCGTTATGGGAGAAGACGAAGCGGGTTGCGACCCACATTTACGGTGCGGATGACATCATCGCGGACAAGAAAGTCCGCGAGCAGTTCGCTCAGTTCGAAAAGGAAGGCTATGGCAAGTACCCGGTTTGCATTGCGAAAACCCAGTACAGCTTCTCGACTGATCCGAATTTGCTGGGCGCGCCGAGCGGACATGTCGTGCCGATTCGCGAGGTGAGACTTGCGGCAGGTGCCGAATTTGTTGTCGTCGTATGCGGTGCGATTATGACAATGCCAGGCCTGCCGCGAGCGCCGGCCGCCAACAACATCAGCGTCAACAAAGATGGACAGATCGAGGGGCTGTTCTGAACAAGTGTCATTCAGCCAGGCTGTTGGGCAGCACGAACGACTGTCTCGCCTGGCGACTGCCTAGTACGTCCTTGCTGTAATAACGATTGAGTATTTTTTCTTTTCGGTCGAACAAGTCGGCATTGCTGCGACGAAACGAGAACCAGTCGCTGCTGGTCGTGCGTTGGCGGCGTTCCGCAATCAACATCATGAAGAACCAGGTAATGGTCTCGTGATACTTGCCAGGAACACCCAACGACGTTGTCAGTTTTTTCAGGGCCGCACTGAAGCGATCAATCGCGTCGAGTAGCGGTAGCTCGTTGAGGTACAGCCAGGCCACGTAAACGTGCGCTTCGTGATCAAACGCGGCGACGTCGAGCGCGCCGTCCTCAAACGCTGCAACCGTGATTTGCGGTATCGCTGCTACGTTCATCGCTTTTCCTCCGTGAGCATATGACTGTCATTCGCGGTCAGGTTGCAGCCATAGACTGATTTCAATTGTTCGATGATTTTCTGCGTGTCACTCGAGAACGGCGCTTTACCTTCAAAGCTGTGCAGCACGATTCCCTCGAGCAGGTCGCCAAGCGTCAGGCCGGTATACTCGGCCAGTCCTTTGAGTACCTTGAGCAGGGACGATTCGATGCGAACCCCGGTTTGCGTTCTCGTAACGACTTTCTTGGGCATGGTCACAGCTCTTTGCATCGGCTGTTACCATGTTACCAAAATAACACCTAGCCTGCCAATAGTCTTTAACGTTGCTGATATGCAGCCTGAAGCCGTTCTAGGTGTCGTCCTGCACTCGACCTCGGGCTTTCTTGATCTCCGCGCGATGCTTCTTGCCGGCCAGGCGCTGTTCTTTACTGCGCCGGCTTGGCCGTGTCTTCTTGCGCGGTTTCTGCTCGACGAGTGCCGACTGAATCAGATCACGCAGCCGGTCGAGGGCCGCACGCCTATTGCGTTCCTGCGTGCGATGCTCCTGCGACTTGATGATCAGAACGCCGTCCGCGGTCACCCGCCGATCGTCGAGCGCCAACAGGCGCTCGCGAATCCGGGAAGGCAGTGAAGCACTGTTCCTGATATCAAAGCGCAGATGAATCGCCGAGGCGACTTTATTGACATTCTGCCCGCCGGCACCCTGGGCACGAACCGCGGTGAGTTCGATTTCGTCCAGCGGAATCGCAATGTCGTCTGAAATGATGACGTCGTCTGACATCTTGCGCATTATACGGCCTATGCAGCGTCGTAATCTGATCATCCTAATCCTGTGCCAGCTGATTTCGGCGACCGGATCGATCGTGTTCGTGACGCTGGGGGGCATCATCGGCGCCACGCTGACGACCAATTTGGCCTGGGCAACATTGCCGATTTCGATCGCTGTGCTGGCCACAGCGGCGACAACGGTTCCGGCGACACTGTTGATGCGAACGATAGGCCGCAGCAAAGGGTTCGCGATGGCGTCTGTTTCAGCCGCCGTTGCGGTCGCAACGGCGGCGTGGGCGTTAACGGTGTCGAATTTTTTATTATTTCTTCTCGCTGCGGCAATGTTCGGTATCAACATGGCGTTTACACGGCAGTATCGCTATGCCGCTGCGGAAAGTGTCGAGGCAAAGTACGTGCCGCGGGCGATTTCCTTCGTATTGGTCGGTGCAATCGGGGGTGCATTCGTGGGGCCCGAACTCGCGAAGCATGGTGGCGATTGGTTCGGTGGCGCGCAATACTCCGGGACAATGCTCGGACTCGCGGCTCTTTATGTTATCCAGGCAATACTGTTTCTGCTGCTCCGGCCGATGTCCACCGAGCATGAATCGCAGATCATCAAATCGGAGCGATCTGTGCAAGACATCATCAGGCAGCCGCTATTCCTCGTCGCCGTGCTTGGCGGCACCGCAGGATACGGACTGATGACCCTAGTGATGACAGCTACGCCGCTGAGTATGCACATCAATGATGGGTACTCCGTCGAGGCGACCGCCAATGTGATACGTGGGCACGTGCTCGGAATGTATGTGCCGTCGCTTGTCTCGGGATTGCTGATCGAACGACTCGGTGTGGTGCGCATGATGTTTATCGGAGCCCTGGGTTTGCTAGCGACGTCCATCGTCGGTTTGCAGGGACAGACCGTCATGCACTACTGGTGGGCGCTGATACTGCTCGGTGTCGGCTGGAATTTTCTCTATGTCGGAGGCACGACTATGCTCACCTATACGTATTCAATGGCCGAGCGATTTCGCGCGCAGGCCGTCAACGAGTTTCTTGTGTTCGGAACATCGGCCACGGCGTCGTTGCTCGCTGGGACCGTCATGTTCTATTTCGGCTGGTATCGCCTGATGTGGATTCCGATTCCGATTCTGCTGATTGTGTGTGTCGCATTGATCGTGGTTCGCAAGGACGAACTGTTGCATCGCAGCCGATTGGCTGCAACGGCCTAGCTTTTGAGTTTGGCGTTCGATAATGAAGCACGATAGCAGGACACGAAAATTGCTCGAGGATGCCGCGCGGCGAGGCATTGCCTACCGTGAAACCTGCGGCGAACGAAGCGTTGCACCAGCGCCGGATGCTGTTGCCGCGGTCAGCCGGTTCATCGAGCCGCTGCCCGCAGACGGTTGCGACGATGCAGAGGTGCTTGCGATGCTCGACGAAATCGGCTCACCGGCAAGTGTTGCGATGGCGGGCCCGCGTTTTTTCGGCTTTGTGATCGGTGGCTCATTACCGGTAACGGTTGCGACAAACTGGCTGTCAACGGCGTGGGACCAAAACGTGGTTATGCGCGAGGTCACGCCGGCAACCGCGACGCTCGAGCAGGTGGCGCTGAACTGGCTCACCGAGTTGTTCGGATTGCCAGCGGGGACGGGTGGCGGATTCGTCACGGGAGCGACGGTTGCAAATCTCACCGCACTTGCGGCCGCCAGGCATCGCGTGTTTGCCGATGCCGGCTGGAACGTCGAGTCGGATGGGCTGATCGGTGCGCCGGCGGTATCTCTGATCGTCAGCGAAGAGGCTCACCCGACCTTGTTCAAGTCGCTCGGCATGCTCGGGCTGGGCCGTGACCGCGTTGTAAGAGTTCCGACAGACAATCAGGGCCGCATGATCGCAGCCCGGCTGCCCGCCATCGACGGGCCCACGATCGTCTGTACACAAGCGGGCAACATCAATACGGGTGCGATCGATCCGATTGGTGAGATTTGCGATGCCTTGAACGGGTCGGGCGCCTGGGTGCATGTCGATGGCGCGTTCGGATTATGGGCAGCCGTTTCACAGACACGTCGTTCATTGACGGACGGGATGCAAAATGCCGACTCGTGGGCGACAGATGCGCACAAGTGGCTCAATGTTCCGTACGACAGTGGCATCGCATTTGTGCGCAACGCGGCGGACCTTGCATCGGCCATGGCGATCACGGCCGACTATCTGCCTACCGAGACTGAACATCGGAACCCCTCGGACTACACCCCGGAATTGTCGCGCCGGGGGCGTGGCATCGACATCTGGGCAGCCCTTCGCTCCCTCGGCAGGAACGGCGTCGAGAAACTCGTCGATGGATGTTGCGAACACGCGCGGCGATTCGCAGCTGGATTTTCCGCTGCTGGCTTCGACGTTCTGAACGACGTTGTGCTTAATCAGGTACTTGTTACGTTCGGCGACGACGCGAAAACGCGCGAAGTTATCGATGCGATTCAACGTGATGGAACGTGCTGGTGCGGTGCTACAGTCTGGCAGGGTAAGACAGCGATGCGGATTAGCGTAAGCAGCTGGGCAACGACCGAGGAAGACGTAGAAAAAAGCCTCCGCGCAATGATCCCCATTGCGCGGAGGCTGGTAATGTAGTCCGCCTAGAAGTTGTAAACGACACTCAGCGAAATAACCGGATACGCCTTGAAGTCGCTCATTTCGTCTTCGAGTTCCAGGCGCTCGTTTTCGAGTGACGCCAGGAATCCTGGATCGCTTGCGAGCAGGCCATCGGCGACGAGCGTGACTTCAGGGTCGCCCTGTAACAACACGCCCACGTCAAAATTGAGTCCCGCCTTGCCGAAAAGCTCGAAGTCGAAGCCGAGGCCGACGTACGGCGATGTGCTGCTGAACGATGTGTTACTCGCCAAAGTGCCGACTTCGGCGCCGGTATAAAAATCACCGCCGATCGTGAAATCACCGGGTTCTGCACTGACCATGTTGAACTCGTTGCCATTCGCAAACGCACCGACGGTCAGACGAAACGGGCTCAGCGGGAAGTGGAAGTTCGCGGTCACGAAGAACGTTTCGAGGTCCAGGTCCGCATCGTAAAGAACATTTGCCTGGCTGCCGTCATCCTCATACGTGTACCCGTTCGCACCGAGGCGAAAATCGACAAGGGGAAGGCCCGACCAGCGTGCCTCCAGGCCAAGTCCAAGCGTACCGGCCTTGATGCCGACGCCCCATTCGCTGTCATCGGCGCTCGCGGCGCCCGAAGACAGAAGTGCCAGCAACATAGCGCCGGCCATGCTCTTGAAAGTATTCATATTTCACCCGTTTGCCCAACCGAATCGGTTCCTGTGCAGCGTAAACGGGTGTCACAGCGGGTTCTGTGCGGCAGATCACACGATAGCGACTTTCTAGCTCAGGGTCGGTTCCCGCATTTTGGCCTGCCCGAATCTGAGGAATATCGACGCGCGCGCATCGGGATCGATATTGACCTTGTCGAGATCGCCTTGCACATGGGGAAGTCGAAGCAAGCGCTTGTCCATGACGCGGAACCACAATCTCGGGATATAGGCCAACAGGTAGGCGCCAAAATAGCCATTCGGCAACTGCGGCGCGTCGTCGAAGTGCCGCAAAGCCTGGTAGCGCCGCAAGGGGTTGGCATGATGGTCCGAGTGTCGCTCGAGGTGGAACAATAAGAGATTGCTGACAATATGATTGCTGTTCCAAGAGTGGTGCGGCTCGCAGCGCTCGTATTTACCGTTCTCGTCTATTTGTCGCAGCAGACCGTAATGCTCAACGTAGTTGGCGCTGGTCAACTGCCAGTATGCGAACAGATTGTGCACGAGCATGAAGGGCAGCATGATCCAGCCGAATGCTGCGATCAGGGCAATGATCAGCAGTGCCGTCAGCAGGTACGACTGTAATATCTGGTTGCTCGGATGCCAGCTGGGCTTGCCGCGGCGCTGCAATCGGTCCTTCTCGATAGCCCAGGCCTCGGAATACGCGCCCGGCACTTCGCGCAGCGCGAACTTGTAGATACTCTCTCCCATCCTGGCGCTGGCCGGGTCGCCCGGTGTGGAGACGTTCCGGTGATGGCCGAGGTTGTGATCGATCGTGAAGTGCCCGTAGCCCGGCACTGCAAGCACGACTTTGGCCAGCAACTTCTCTATCTTCGAGTTCTTGTGGCCAAGTTCGTGGCCCGTATTGATTGCGAGCCCCGCCGTCAGACCGGCGACGACGGCCAGCGCGAGTACACCCCACAGACTCAATTCCTGAGAAGTGGCGTACGCGGCGACGGCAATGAGCGTGACGTAGTGCAGCGGCACTGTGACGTAGGTCAGCCAGCGGTAATAGCGATCCTGGCTAAGCTGCATGGCGACTTCTTCCGGCGGGTTGTTGCGGTCCTCGCCCAGTACCCAGTCCAGGAGCGGACCGATCGCATAGTTGATTGCCAGCGGCAGCAGCAGCAAGACCTCGCTGCCGGTTATCCAGTGCATCCAGATGCCAAGGAATGGTTGCAGCGGATACAGGACCGACAGTATCCAAAGCCATCGCTTGTGGTCGATGTAAATCATAGCCTCGCCATTGGGCAAGACTGCGGTGTAACCCTTCATTGGCACGTCTTCAGTTGTCGTCGCATAAATTCAATTATCCCCTGTATCGCGGTCAGGCTCCACGGATTGTCGGAATGCTATACAACAATTCGCGGACGTTTTTGATAAAAATAGTGTAACTGCCCGATATAAGGCATGACGAGAGCACCGAATGATACGCACCAAACGGATTGGGTGGATGCTTGCAGGGGGGCTGGTTGCCGCGTGTGGCGGCGGCGCGGAGCCTCACCAATCCGCGGATTCAGAGCCGCGGGGGGCGGTCCTGACCGCAGAGACACTGGGGGATCAGGCGGTCACCACGGCCAGCGATTACTTGTCAGATCCTCGCTACGCGAGTGCCAATCGCAGGAACGGCGCGACCCAGGCACAAATCTGCCGTGCCTGCCACAGCCTCGAGAAAGGTGGCGCTGTCCTGATCGGACCTAATCTTTACGGCATATTCGGTAAGCCCGCGGGCGGCGGCAAAGACTTTACATATTCAGATGCGCTCGCAACAGCGGGATTTGTCTGGACGCCGCTTGCTCTCGACGCGTGGCTGGCACAGCCCGCGAGGTTTCTGCCGGGTAATCGGATGACCTTTGCCGGCGTCATGAACGAGGGTGATCGCAACGACCTGATCGCGTATTTACTCGATGTTACGGACGATAGTGGGGATGACTAATGCAGCGAGGCGGCGATGGATTTGAGTGACGCGATCGTCGAGCAGAGGTCTGTAGCCGACCGGCGGATTTTTTCCTGGCGGACTATTTACTATGGCTTTATGCGTTCCCGGCGCCACAACCTGCGCCGTGGTCAGGAACAAGAAGTCCGGTTCCTCGATTGGCACCATCCGTGGCTGTTCTTTCTTGCGGTCGGCACGATGCTCATGAGCTGTGCCGACGCGTTCATGACCCTGCAGTTGCTGGATCGTGGCATGGTCGAGGCAAATCCGATAATGGCGTCCATGATCGGTCAGGGAGCGACGGCATTTGCGGTCAGCAAGATGGTCATGACGGGAACAAGCATCCTGACCCTCGTATTTCTGGCAAAAGCCCGGTTTATGAATCGAATGCGCATCGGTGCGTTACTGACCGTTGTATTTAGTTTGTATGCGTGCCTCGTCTGCTACGAGTTCGTCCATCTGATCCGGGATATGTAACGGCCGTTCCGTTCCCAATATCAGGAGCTTAGGCTAAACTAGCCCACCTTTTTCGATAGCCAGAGTTACGCACCAGTAGCGGGGCCCGCGGGCCCCGAAATTGTCCACACCCGATGACTGATTCGCTCAAGGAACAGTACGCCTCGACGCCGCTCTATGGCAGCAATGCCACAGCCGTTGAGGCGCTGTACGAGAAGTATCTGCAGGATCGCGACTCGGTGCCGGCAGCCTGGGGCGATTACTTCGACACACTGGGTGCGCCCGATACCGAAGTCGCGCATTCAGCGATTCGCGAGGACTTATTGCGCAGCGCGCGCAACGGCGGCCGCCGTCGGGTGCCCGTCACGGCGGCGGGCTCGCGCCAGGCTCCCACGTCCGGCGAAAAACAGGCCGCCGTCTCGCGTCTGATCCAGGTGTACAGTCTTCGCGGTCATCAGATTGCCGACATCGATCCGCTGGGCCTGATGTCCCGACGTGTTCCCGGCGTCCTGAAGCTCGACTACCTGGGGCTGACCGAGGCCGATATGGAATCCGAGTTTTTCACCGGAGGGCTCGCGGGAACCGGCAATGAACGTATGCGGCTGCGCGATATCCTCGCGCTTCTGAAATCCATTTATTGCGGCAAGATCGGCGCGGAATTCGCGCATATATCGCGCGCGCGTGAGCGTCTCTGGCTACGCAAACGATTCGAACAGGGTGCCGCGTCGGAAACGCTGACCACCGAAGAGCGGCTCTGGATACTCGAGCAGCTGACGAGTGCCGAGGGCATCGAGCGCTATTTGCACACGCGTTATGTCGGCCAGAAGCGATTCTCACTCGAGGGCGGCGACAGTCTGATCCCGCTGCTTGACGACCTCATTCAGCAGGGCGGCGCTTCGGGAATTCGCGAAATCGTCATTGGTATGGCGCATCGCGGCCGGATCAATGTACTCGTCAATACACTGGGCAAGTCGCCCGAAGAGCTGTTCGAGGAATTTGAAGGCAACTACGATCTCGACGAGCTCAAGGGCTCCGGTGATGTGAAGTACCACAAAGGATTCTCGGCCGACATGAAGACGTCGGGCGGCAACGTACACATAGCGCTCGCCTTCAATCCGTCGCACCTCGAGATCGTCAATCCAGTGGTTGAGGGGTCAGTCCGCGCCCGCCAGCAACGCCGCGGCGACACAGAGCGGCAGGAAGTGCTGCCCGTACTCATCCACGGCGACGCCGCGTTTGCGGGTCAGGGTGTCGTGACCGAGACGTTCCAGATGTCGCAGACCAACGGTTTCCGCACCGGCGGCACCGTACACGTTGTCGTTAACAACCAGATCGGATTTACGACGAGCAGACCTTCCGATGCGCGCTCGACGGACTACTGCAGCGATGTTGCGAAGATGATCGAGGCACCGATCTTTCATGTGAACGGTGATGATCCGGAGGCTGTCCTGTTTGTCACTCGGCTGGCTCTGAAGTATCGCCAGAAGTTCAGGAAAGACGTGGTTATCGATCTTGTCTGTTATCGTCGGCACGGTCACAACGAAGCGGACGAGCCTGCGGCAACGCAGCCGATCATGTACGGCAGGATCCGTGGCCACGATACGACGCGCAAGATATACGCGGACAAGCTTATTGACAAAGGGATCATCACGGCAGCGGGCGTTGAGAAACTGCAGGATGAATACCGCGATCGACTTGATCGCGGCGAACCGGTGCCGAAGTCGTCGCTCGGCATGATCGGTAATGAATTCACGGTGGACTGGAGCGCGTTTATCAATGCGCACTGGCAAGATGCGGTCGACACGACGATAAGCCCGGCGACGGCTGCGGACCTTACCGAGGCCATTACGACGGTACCGCCCGATATGAAGCTTCACGGACGCGTACAACGAATTATCGATGAGCGCAGGCGCATGGCCGCCGGCGAGATCGATATGGATTGGGGTTTCGCTGAAACGATGGCGTACGCCGCGTTGATTCGTGACGGGTTCGACTGCCGGCTCGTGGGTCAGGACTGCGGACGCGGTACGTTTTTTCATCGTCATGCCGTGTTGCATAATCAGGTGAACAACCGCGAATACATTCCGCTTCGACATGTGGTCGAGCGTCCTGACGCGTTTCGCGTGATTGATTCTTTGTTATCCGAAGAAGCGGTGCTTGGTTTCGAGTACGGCTATGCGACGACCGAGCCGAACACGCTCGTGATCTGGGAAGCTCAGTTTGGTGACTTCGTCAACGGTGCGCAGGTCGTTATCGATCAGTTCATCAGTTCTGGCCACGCGAAGTGGGGGCGCCTTTGCGGCCTGACGCTGTTCCTGCCGCACGGATACGAAGGTCAGGGTCCGGAACATTCTTCTGCGCGCCTCGAACGCTTCCTGCAACTCTGTGCCGAGCATAATCTGCAGGTATGTGTGCCATCGACACCGGCACAGATGTTCCACATGCTGCGACGGCAAATGGTCCGTCCGTATCGCGCGCCGTTAATTGTCATGACACCGAAGAGCCTCTTGCGCCACAAAATGGCGGTTTCACCGCTAACGTCGCTTTCGGCCGGGGAGTTCGAGCTGATTATTCCCGAGGTCGAAAATATCGCGGCGGCAAACACGCGGCGCGTCGTTTTTTGCAGCGGTAAAGTCTATTACGACTTGCTCGAAGCCCGGCAGGTTGATGGGATTGACGACATCGCGCTCGTCCGCATCGAACAATTGTATCCGTTCCCGGTTCTTGAATACGCGGCACTGCTAAAGCAGTACAGTCACATTGAAGAGATTGTCTGGTGTCAGGAGGAGCCGCAGAATCAGGGCGCCTGGTATCAGATTCGGCACAGGCTGCAAGAGCCACTTCAGGATCATCAGCAGCTTTATTACGCTGGCCGGCCGGGGGCCGCGGCGCCCGCGTCCGGAATTTTCAAGATTCATTTGCAGCAGCAGCAGGCGTTGGTTGAAGCTGCGCTGGACATAGAGAAGAAAGCCAGCAAGTCGGCGAAGCCGAGGAAGACAAAACGGAAGCCCAAATGAGTATTGAGATTAAAGTCCCACCTTTGCCCGAATCGGTTAGCGATGCGACGCTCGTCACCTGGCACAAGAAAGTCGGTGAATCGGTAGCCCGAGACGAGAACCTGGTGGATCTCGAGACCGATAAAGTCGTGCTGGAGGTACCGGCTCCGTCGGCAGGAGTCTTGCTGGAAATCAAGGTCAACGACGGGGTAACCGTAACGGCCGGAGACGTGCTCGCCATTCTCGAGGAAGGTGCGGCAGCGTCGGTCGCCGCCGAGCCCGCGGCCGCCAAAGCTCAAGTCAAGGCGCCACAGCCACGAACCAGGGACGAGAGCAAACCGGTCAAGACCAGTCCGGCCGTACGGCGTCTGCTCGACGAACACGATCTCGATGAGACGATGGTAATCGGCAGCGGCAAAGACGGGCGCATTACCAAGGCCGACGTACTCGCGTTCCTGAAATCGGACGAGAGCAGTAACGTGACGCCCGGCGACACGGCGCCGGCGGTCGGTAGCGTGGGCGAGATCATCGGCCTCGAGCGTACCGAGCGGCGGGTGCCAATGACGCGCCTGCGTGCACGAATCGCCGAGCGCCTGATCGAAGCCCAGCAGACGGCGGCGATGTTAACGACCTTTAATGAGGTCGACCTCACCAAGGTCATGTCACTGCGCAGCCGCTATCGCGATTCGTTTGAAAAAGAACACGGCGTGCGACTCGGGTTCATGTCGTTTTTCGCCAAAGCCGCGACCGAGGCATTGAAGAGGTTCCCGGTGGTCAATGCGTCCATCGAGGGTACCGACGTTATCTATCACAATTACTATGACATCGGCATCGCTGTTTCTACCGAGCGCGGCCTCATGGTCCCGGTGCTTCGCGATGTGGATCAGATGAGTTTCGCCGAGTTTGAACGCGAACTCGGTGAGATCGCGATGCGGGCGCAGGCCGGAACAATCGGCATGGAAGAACTGACCGGAGGCACGTTCACGATAACCAATGGCGGCATTTTCGGCTCGATGATGTCGACGCCAATCCTGAATCAGCCGCAAAGTGCGATACTCGGTATGCACAATATTCTGAAACGACCGATGGTCGTCGACGACGAAATAGTCGTGCGTCCAATGATGTATCTGGCGTTGACTTACGATCACCGCATCATCGACGGTAAGGATTCAGTGCAGTTTCTTGTCACTATCAAGGAGCTGCTCGAAGATCCCGGCCGCCTGTTACTTCAAATCTAAACCGAGCGCGTCGCACGACGGACATAAAAGATATGAGTAAGAGTTATGACGTAGTCGTCATCGGTGCAGGCCCTGCCGGTTACATTGCAGCTATTCGGGTAGCACAGCACGGCATGAGCGTTGCATGCATCGATGAATGGAAGAACATGGACGGCAAAAATGCATTCGGCGGAACCTGCCTCAACGCGGGATGCATTCCGTCAAAGGCGCTGCTCGAATCCTCCGAGCTTTATCACCGCGCGCAGCATGAGTTCAAGAAACACGGCATCACGACCGGTGATGTCGGCATGGATATTGCGGTGATGCAAAAACGGCGCGCGGCTATTGTGCGGCAATTGACGGGCGGCATTGCGGGACTTTTCAAGGCAAACAAAGTTGATGGCCTAATTGGCCACGGCAAGCTGCTGGCGGACAAAAAGGTGGAGTTCACACCGGTTGACGGCAACGCAGAGAAGATTGACGCGACCCATGTCATTCTCGCATCGGGATCGGCGCCGATTGAACTCGGAGTGGCACCGTTCGATGGTGAGAACATCGTCGATTCCTGGGATGCGCTCGAGTTTGACGCCGTACCCGCGACCCTCGGCGTAATCGGCGCAGGAGTCATCGGTCTGGAGCTTGGCAGCGTTTGGGCGCGGCTCGGATCGAAAGTGACCATTATCGAAGCGATGGATGACTTCCTGTTCATGGCAGATCGCGATGTCGCTAAGGTCGCAGCACAGGATTTCAAAAAACAGGGACTCGATATCCGACTCGGCGCGAAAATGACGGCGGCCAAAGCGGGCAAGAACGGCGTCACGGTAGAATTCGAGGACCAGTCGGGTTCTCAGACGCTTGATGTCGAGAAACTCATTGTTGCTGTTGGCCGCCGGCCCTTTACCGACGGCCTGCTGGCCGAGGACTCGGGGATTCAACTGGATGACGGAGGGTTCATCGTCGTCGATGAGGAGTGCAGGACGCGGGTCAAAGGCGTCTACGCCATCGGCGATTCGGTGCGCGGGCCAATGCTTGCCCACAAAGCATCGGAGGAGGGCGTCATGGTTGCCGATCTGATTGCAGGCGAAATCGCCGAAGTGAATTACGACGTTATCCCATCGGTCATTTACACGGCGCCCGAAATCGCCTGGGTCGGCAAAACCGAAGAAGAAGTGAAAGCGAGTGGCCGTCCCTATAAAACCGGATCATTCCCGTTCGCAGCAAACGGCCGGGCCAAAGCGCTGGAACAGACCAGCGGCATGGTCAAGGTCATTGCTGCATCGGACGATGACGAAATCCTCGGCGTGCACATTGTCGGGCCGATGGCCGGCGAACTCATTGCCGAGGCCGTGCTCGCGCTGGAGTTTTCGGCGAGTACCGAAGACCTGCAGCGTACGATTCACGCGCATCCAAGCCTGGCCGAAGCAATCCACGAAGCCGCGCTCGCCACCGATAATCGTGCTCTGAATTTCATGAACCGGTAACAGGCCGCCTGCAGGCAGTAGTGTGGCGGCAGTATCAAGCCTAATGCGAATCAACAATCGCCTTTATGGACCTGAGAATGCAGCTGCAATCGCCAAAGGTATTCACCAGATCGGTGGTGAGGTTAACGGCCACATTGGTCACATCTGCCGTACCCCGGAACTGCATCAAGACCATCAATGCAAACAGCCGCTATCAGGCCAACTGCGGCCGCTTGCGTGGTAGGGTCCTGACCGGCCGCTGCTGACTGCGATATCAAGCGGTCGATGCAGCACATTGAGCAAAACGTTCTGCCGGTGCTCGATATTCTAACGTCTTTCTTGGCCGCTCGTTGAGTCGTCGAGCAACCGCATTCAGTCTATTGTAATGAACGTTTGACAGGTCCATTGCTTTCCGGAAGTACGGTCGCAATAAACTGTTGGTGTTTTCATTCGATCCACGTTGCCAGGGACTCTGTGGATCGCAGAAGGACACCTTGATGTCGGTGTCCAGGCTGAAGCGTTCGTGATCTGCCATCTTTTTACCGCGATCCCAGGTCAGCTTCCCGGTGACCCGGTACGGCGCGATCCGCAACCTCGGCCGGACGTTCCCGAATCGATACTGTGTTACTGGTCCGGCCGTGGTCCTTCGTCTTCTGCGTGTGATGACGGGATCGGCGCATCGCCCGTGGCTTCCTAAGGTACTGTATAAGCTCTTTTTCAGGACACCTCGGGCCCGGATAAACCGCGTTTTATAGATCGTCTCGTGTGACACCTGATTGTGCTCGTCGTCCGGGTATGTGCTTTTCAACCAAGCTGCGATCTGATTCGGCGACCACTCAAGCTGCAGCTTCTCTGCCACGATCAAGGCTAACGCAGGGTTTTCGGCCAGATTATCGGTCTTGGCGCCGTGGGCTCGATCCCAAGCCGCTTGCTCGGCCTTGTTCGCGCGATACCGTTGCGGGCCACCGTTGCGCCTGATCTCACGACTGATGGTCCAAGGTGCTCGAGCCAACGATGTGTCGATGCAACGCAGTGATCGGCCGGCGGCAACGCTATGTGATATCTCTTCGCGTTCAGCCAAACTCAGTGCTTGCCGTGAGCGGCAACGTGGCGGTGGTCGTATCCCACCGGTCGGTGCAAAAACACCTTGTATCGAAGAATGACTGGTTCCGAACTGACGTGCTATCGCATTTAACGACTCACCTTTCTGCCAGCGATCCCACATCTCGGCCTTGTCAGTCTCGCTGCA
>JAOTUB010000214.1 GCA_029864095.1 Gammaproteobacteria bacterium
TCGTCTTCTCGTGGCATGCCAGTCGAAACGGGTCACGAAACAGGCTGGTTACCTCGACACCGCGCATCTCCCAGGGTAATGCCAGCAGCAGAACGTCCAACTCACCTTCCATAAGTCGTTTGTAAATGCGCTGCGTCTGGTCTTCCGCCAGGTAAAGCTTGAGCTGCGGGTATTCGCGGCGCAGCTTTGGCAATACGCGCGGCAGCAGAAACGGTGCAATCGTCGGAATTACGCCGAGGCGCAATTCACCGGTCAGGGGCTGCTTCTCTCCGGCGGCGAGCTCGATGAGATGGTCGAGGTCGCGCAGCACGAGTCGTGCCTGAGTCGCGACCTGCTGGCCCTTTGCGGTGATCGTGACCTGTCGGTTGGTGCGATCTACAAGCTGTGTGTCGAGAGCGCTCTCCAGCTCTTTGATTGCGTTGCTGAAGGCCGATTGTGAAACGAACGATGCGGCCGCCGCCCGGCCGAAGTGGCCGGTCTCGACGAGAGCCACGAAGTACTGCAGCTGTTTGGTACTCGGCAATCGCATAATCTAAAAAATCGAATATAGTAAACGAATTAAACCATTTTATTTATCAATTATCGAGCCCTAGACTAAGCGTAATTTCTAAGGAGCCGAACCATGAAACTCGATATTGGAATTGACACAAGAGACCGCGAAGCGATTGCAGGCGGACTTTCAAAGTTGCTCGCGGACAGCTACACGCTGTATCTCAAAACACACAACTACCACTGGAACGTCACAGGACCCATGTTCAATACCCTGCACGTGATGTTCGAAACCCAGTACACAGAGCTCGCGACCGCCGTTGACGAGATTGCCGAGCGCATTCGCGCGCTCGGCATCAAAGCGCCCGCTTCGTACTCGGCTTTTTCCGCTTTGACGAAGATCACCGAAGGATCGGGCGACGAAAGTGCTGAAGAAATGATTCGGCAACTCGTGATCGGACAGGAAACAGTTGCTCGCACAGCGCGGGAGGCATTTCCTGCCGCCGAGAAGGCAAACGACGAACCCAGCGCAGACCTGCTGACGCAGCGGATGCAGGTTCACGAAAAAAACGCCTGGATGCTCAGAAGCATGCTGGCTTGACCAAAACCACACTACCGGAGAAAACCATGTTCAAAGGAATCGAAGGGCAGCGCGTCCCGAACGTCACATTCAAGACCCGTCGCGACCACGAATGGGTCGACCTCAGCAGCGACGATGTATTCGCCGGCAAATCGGTAGTTGTCTTCTCGCTGCCTGGTGCGTTCACGCCGACGTGTTCGTCGTCGCACGTGCCGCGCTACAACCAACTTCAACCCTGTTTTAAAGCCAACGGCATAGATGAGGTAATCTGTGTGTCGGTAAACGACGCATTCGTCATGGATGAGTGGCGGCGCAGCCAAAAGGTTGATCGCGTAACGTTCCTGCCTGATGGCAATGGCGACTTTACGGATGGTATGGGGCTGCTGGTCGGGAAAGAAGACCTTGGCTTCGGCAAGCGTTCCTGGCGTTATTCGATGCTGGTGCGCGACGGTGTCGTTGAGAAGATGTTCATCGAGCCCGATCAGCCCGGCGACCCGTTTGTTGCTTCGGATGCCGACACGATGCTCGCCTACATCAATCCAAATGCGGAGCGTCCTCACGATGTGACGGTGTTCTCGCGTTCTGGCTGCCCGTTTTGTGCTCGTGCCAAAGGCCTGTTACGCGATGCCGGTATCGAGTTCGAAGAACTCGTACTAAATCGTGATTACACCGATCGCACTCTGCGTGCCGTCGCCGATGCGACCTCTTACCCGCAGGTCTTCATCGATGGGCAGTTGATTGGCGGATCCGACGATCTCGAAAGTTGGCTCGCAGCAGGAAAGAGCAGGGCTGCCTAGTACCCCGCTCTTCCGCAGTCAACCACGCGGCCGTTGCACCGGAAGTTCGTAGAACCCATACTTACCGGCCCACAAGTGCATTCCGGAGTGTCGGTAACATGCAACTCTCTGATAAGAGCCTCCTCAAGACACAGGCCTACGTTGACGGCCAGTGGATCGACGCGGACAACGGTGAGACGCTCGCGGTCCTGAATCCCGCGAACGGCCAGACGGTTGCCGAGATCGCCAAGTGTGGTACAGCCGAGACGCGCCGCGCTATCGACGCGGCTGACAGGGCTCAAAAGACCTGGCGGCATACGACGGCCAAAGAGCGCGCATCGATTCTTCGCAAATGGTTCAACCTGATGATGGAAGCGCAAGAAGATCTCGCGCAGATTTTGACGGCTGAGCAAGGCAAGCCTCTGGCCGAGGCCCGCGGTGAAATAGCTTACGGGGCAAACTACATCGAGTGGTTTGCCGAAGAAACCAAGCGCATCTATGGCGACACAATCCCGCAGCCGTCAAACGACAAGCGCATCATCGTCATCAAGCAGCCCGTAGGTGTCGTAGCATGTATCACGCCCTGGAATTTTCCGAATGCTATGTTGACGCGCAAAATCGCTCCGGCGCTGGCGGCAGGCTGTACGGTCGTTTGTAAACCGGCGAACGAAACGCCGCTGTCCGCGTTCGCATTCGTCGAATTGGCTGAACGCGCGGGCGTGCCTCCGGGAGTGATCAATATACTGGGCGGAGTGACGCGTGAGATTGGTGCCGAAATGACCAGCAACCCAATCGTGCGCAAACTGACGTTTACGGGTTCGACGCAGGTTGGCAAGCTGCTCATGGAGCAATGCGCCGGCACCGTGAAACGAACCTCGATGGAACTCGGCGGCAACGCGCCGTTCATCGTATTTGATGACGCGGATCTTGACGAGGCGGTTAAAGGCGCGATCATCTGCAAGTTTCGCAATGCCGGACAAACCTGCGTGTGCGCCAACCGAATGCTCGTGCAGGAAAGCGTGTACGACGAATTTACCGAGAAGCTCAAGGCGGCAACGGCAGAGCTGAAGCTGGGGCAGGGCACCGACGAGAGCGTTTCGGTTGGCCCGCTCATTAACGAAGGTGCGGCAAATGACGTCCTGGAGTTTGTCGAGGATGCGGTGGCCAAAGGTGCAAACGTCGTTGCCGGCGGTGCGCGCTCCGACCTCGGCACCTGTTTCGTCGAACCGACCGTGTTGACCAACGTCAGCGACGACATGCGCGTTTTTCGCGAGGAAATTTTCGGCCCGGTCGCGCCGCTATTCAAATTCAAGACCGAAAAGGAAGCTATTGCGATGGCCAACGACACCGAGTTCGGCCTCGCGTGTTACTTCTACTCACGCGATGTCGGCCGTATCTGGCGCGTTGCGGAGGGCCTCGAATACGGCATCGTCGGCATCAACGAGGGCATTATCTCGAATGAGATGGCGCCGTTCGGCGGCGTAAAAGAGTCCGGGCAGGGCCGCGAAGGATCGAAGTACGGGCTCGACGACTATCTTGAGATCAAGTACATGTGCGTGGGTGGGCTCGACAAGTAAGACCAGCCACGATATGTCACTGTCTCCGTAGTACGAATTCGGACCCGGCAAGGTGGGGGTCCGATTCTGGCTAGTTCGCGACGCCTGGCGGCGTATACTGGCCCCATGCAACAGCACGAGATCTACGAACGCGCGCGATTGTCCCGGGACGCACGGTTTGACGGCCAGTTTTTTGTTGGCGTCAGGACGACCGGAATCTACTGCCGTCCGATCTGCCCGGCCGTGCCACCGAAGTCGGAAAACGTCGCGTTCTATCCGAGCGCGGCTGCCGCTTGTGAAGCGGGTTTCAGGCCGTGTCTCAGATGCCGTCCAGAGTGCGCACCGGGCACGCCCGCGTGGAGCGGAACCTCGACAACCGTTCGCCGCGGCCTGCGGCTGATATCGGGCGG
>JAOTUB010000215.1 GCA_029864095.1 Gammaproteobacteria bacterium
GCAACCGCGTTAGCCTTCGCCGCAAATGGTGCCAAGGTTGTGGTCGCCGCTCGCCGGGAAGAGGAGCTGGCTGCGCTAGTGGCTGAGATTGAGTCTCAAGGAGGAGCGGCTACACTCGTGAAGACGGATGTATCTGCCTCGAAAGATGTCGAACGAATGGTCGCTCACGCAATTGGGACATATGGGCGTCTTGACTACGCAGTGAACAACGCTGGCATCGAAGGGGAGTGGGCTGGAATTACTGATTTGCCTGAGGATGAATGGGATAGAGTTCTAGACGTCAACCTGAAAGGCGCATTTCTCTGCATGAAGTATGAGGCCAGAGCCATGCTCGAGTGTGAACACGGCGGAGCAATCGTCAACATCGGCTCCGTGAATTCTTTCCTCGGCTTCCCGACCGGCTCGGCCTATGTCACCTCTAAGCACGGCCTGATCGGGCTGACGACAAGTGTCTCTGCAGAGTTGGCGCCGCAGGGAATCAGAGTAAATCTTGTGTGTCCGGGATTTGTCGATACGCCAATGCATCATCGGGCGCGAAAGATTGTCGGCGACGAACTTTACGATGAGGCATTGATCCCAAATGTTCATCTTCAGCGTGCGGGTCGCCCGGAAGAGATCGCTTGTTCGATTATTTTTCTGTGTTCTGATGAGGCCAGTTACATCACCGGGACGACACTGACTCCGGATGGCGGATATGCGCTGACGATATGAGGTCGGGTGTTGCCCTGTTTCCAAATGACGGCTTCTGGCCGTAACCAGCCGTCCAGGTGTTTCGGGGTAGAATGACGGCTTCTGACCCTTTGCAGCCGTTTGCGCTAAGACGCGCTCATGCAGGATGTTATTCTCCACTTATGCACACGAATTATAGTTAGACGGGTTGTGGACCCTTCGTCATGTATTCGCGACGCAGAGTTAAAAGACTCTGACGAAATCGCTCGACTCTGTATCGAACTCGGCTACCCGGTTTCTCCCGCCGCAATGGCGACGAGGATTTCGGCGCTCCGAGAATCCGACAGCCACTACATTGCCGTCGCCTGTGGACCTCAATCGAGACTTTTGGGTTGGGTGGCGGCGGAACATCGACTTCTGCTGGAGTCAGGCGAGAGAGTTGAAATAGTCGGCCTGGTAATCGATCGCAGTACCCGCAGAAAAGGAGTCGGTAAAGCGCTTGTATCGGCCGTTGAATGCTGGACCGCGGCCCGCGGTTTCGCGAAGATTTTCGTTCGTTCCAATATTGTAAGGAGTGACGCCCACCATTTTTACGAAGGAATCGGCTACCAGCGAACAAAAACCCAACACGCATACACCAAGACCGTATCAGCCGCCTAATTAGATGCTGCACATTCCGCCTCGATGACCGCTTATGGCCATTCTGAGACGGTCGCCTGGTTTGGGCTATACTTTCCTCTGATGATCCAATGCGGTCACTGGTATATCGATTCAAAAACCCCTGCTCAATTCCAACAATACCGCCAATCGAACGGTGGCACGTACTTTCGTGATGCAGACGAGTTACGGGTCTTTGATTGTTCGCTTGGATACGATGGCGGTCGCCAATGCGGTACCAGTGAAAATGATGGCGGCGCCGACAATCATAATGAGCGTAATTTCCTCACTCAGCACGATAGCCCCCCAGAACACCGCGAATGCCGGTATCAAATAGGTAACCGTAATGGCTTTCGCCGGGCCGACATGTCGAATTAGGCGAAAATACAAGATATACGCAAAGCCGGTGCTTGCGACGCCGAGGGCAACTACCGAGAGCCATGCTTTCGTCGAAATCGCTTGCTGCGGCCAATAGGTAACGGCACCTGGTAGCAAGAAGACCGTCGCAGCAAGCATACTACCGGTTGCGACAGACAAAGAGCTCAGGTTCCCCACATATTTCTTCGTATAGTTAGCAGCAATCCCGTAGCAAAATGATGCCAGCAATCCTGCTGCAATTGCGGTGGCTGCACCGTCAATCTCAAACGATAGATTTGGCCAGGCGAGAACGGTGACGCCGACGATACCAATGAATAGTCCTGTGGATTGCAGCGATGTTAATTCTTGAGATAACCATAGCCAGGCGATTGTGGCCGTAAACATGGGTGCCGTTGCGTTCAGGATCGATGCATAACCGGCGGTGAGGGTCAGCGTCGAGTACGCGAATAGGTAGAAAGGAATTGCCGAGTTGACAACACCAAGAAACACCAAATTCCTCCAGTTTTGCGACAACGACACCAAATTTTCTCGAACTAGTAGTACTGGCAACAAAACCAGGGCTGCGATCAGCACCCGCAGCTCGACCAAAACGACAGGCCCGAATTCCGGTGACGCAATGCGCATGAATAAGAATGACGCACCCCACACGGCACCCAGCACAATAAGTTCTATGGCGTCTCTTAGTCTAATAGCGACTACCAAATTTGTTGTTCTTGGTGGATCCGATCGAGTTTACAGCTCGCAAAGAGGAGAAGATACTACGGCAAGGATCCTCAATGCCGGAACACTCTAGGCCTGGCCGGTGAATTGCCCGGTCACGTGAGACTGCCTCAAACGATATTCGTAATCGCCGCTTCTGGCCGATAGCTGCCGCCCAGGTGATAAAATGCCGACCGGCTGCTACTGACCCAGAGCGGGAAATCATTTGTCCGTCTATTTCACTGAGTGAAAATCGAATGTATACGTTGTATGAATACCCACCGTCAGGCAATTGTTATAAACCTCGGCTCCTGATGCATCATCTCGAACTTCCGTTTGAGCGAGTGACGGTCGATACACAAATCAATGAGACCAGAACGCCGGAGTTCTTGCTGATCAATCCGAATGGCAAAGTGCCTGCACTTAAACTTCCAGATGGCACAATCGTGACAGAGTCGAACGCCATGCTCTGGTATCTGGCGGAAAACACGTCGTTTCTGCCGAAATCGAGATTGCAGCGGGCTCAGGCTCTTCAGTGGATGTTCTTCGAGCAATATAGCCATGAGCCCTTCATAGCAACACTGCGCAACTGGATCCGATACGCCAACAAGCGCGAGGAGTTTGCCTGCGAAATCGAGGCATATCGGCCGAAAGGCTATGCCGCTCTTGACGTGATGGAACAACACCTTGAGTCCAGGACATTTCTAGTTGGTGAATCGTATTCGATCGCCGACATCGCCCTGTATGCGTATACCCATGTGGCGCACGAAGGTGAATTTGATCTAAGCAGTTACGTTGCTATTCGGAAATGGCTGAACAGAATAGAAAGTCAATTGCGCCATATTCCTATCACCTGGTAGCGTGACAGGCAATCGACGATTGACGGTGCCCCGCTATCGTGGTGGGGTTTTCTTTTCCCAAAAAGAGTCGCTTCTGGCAGTTAGCTGCCTGTCGTTTTATCTATTTCTCGATGATCTGAACGGCCGCTTCCCAGCGAGGCAGACATTCAGGTTTTTGATTTCGACAACTGTTCCTGGAGAGACCGGTTTACCCTCGTTAGCAGACGTTTGGGTGGTAGACTCTTGAGGGTCGGCTACTGACCCTATGTATGGACTCCTCCAACCTAATTTCTTAGGCTGGAAGGTCGACCAAAACCCAACGGAGTCCATACATGTCCTATTCAACTACAGTTGGCGTCGACCTTGCAAAGATCGTCATCCAGATCTCGGTCGTTTCCGGTCGAGGCAAAGAGCTTTCCAACCGCTCGCGCATGTGTAAGAAGTTCGCCGAGTTCCTGGGCAAGCAGAAGCCATCACTGGTTGCGTTCGAGTCGTGCGCGAGCGCGCACTACTGGGCGCGTGTCGCGAAGCGGCACGGGCACGAAGCGCGCATCATCCCGGC